>JAUWQL010000211.1 GCA_030611105.1 Bacteroidales bacterium | reverse complement strand
AAATAGTGATTATTTCTAAATAAAAAAATAGAGTGATTTTAAAATCACTCTATTTTTTTATTTAGAAATAATCACTATTTGGAGTTTAAACACAGAATCTATATTTTTAGCGTATTATACCAATTCTTCTTCAAAATATCGTATCATTAGCAATATTTTAAAGTTTAGAATAATTAATGTCGTTATATATTCAATCCATATTTGTGAAAAACAAATATGGCATATTGAATAATAAACGGTATTATATAGAGCTGTTTATTCAATATGAGTACAAACTCCTGTAAAAACAATTTATCAGAAAAAAGCGATTCTGAATTATGGATTAAACTTAAAGAAAATAATCCCAATGCATTAAACAGCTTGTTTTACAGGTTTTATAACGATCTGTATTTTTATGGCAAAAAACTCAGTACTGATGATAATCATGTTATAGATACAATTCAGGATATATTTGCAAACTTATGGGAGAACAGAAATAAATTATCAAATGTTGTATATGTAAAAGCATATCTTTTTAAAATATTCAGAAATAAATTACTTAAAACTTCAAATAAAAATATAGTACATTCTTTGTTGACTGATAATAACAAACTTGAAAAAGAGTTTATTATTTCGCATGAAGATATTATTGTTGAACATGAAACCAAAACTAAAACAAGAAGAATAATTACTACCCTGCTTGAAGATTTAACCGATAAACAACGGGAAATTATTTACCTGAAGTTTTACTGCAACCTGTCAAATTCGGAAATCAGCCGGAGCTTATCAATCGAAACACAGTCTGTTTGTAATATGCTTAACAGGACATTTACTACACTACGGGAAAAACTAAAAAAGAACAACTTTTTATTCTTTCTTATCTGCCTGATATTCTGCCTGATAAAATAAAGCTTGTCTTTTTTCTTCTTTTTTTTGAGTAGTAAATCACTTTTTTTGACTCTTAATTAATAACAAACTATAATAATGAAAAAAAAATCAGACTATCAATTTGAAGATTTCATTTCAGATGAATCTTTTTTGGATTATGCCAAAGGAACAAATCCCGATAATATTAAATTGTGGGAAAGCTGGTTGGCAGAAAACCCCGATAAACATAAAACTGCAACAGAAGCAAAAAAATTTATACAACTTATAAATTTCAAGAAACAATCATTATCACAAGAGTTTATTAATAAGGAATGGAATCGCTTAAATAAACGTTTGAGTATTAATAATCAAAGAACCATTACCGGATTTAAAAAGTTTAAAATTAAAATCTGGCAATATGCTGCTGTCTTTGCTTTTCTAGTTGTTTTAGCAGGTTCTGTTTTTTTTAATGATTATATTTTTAATACAAATAATAAAATTGCTTATAACGAAATTATTACACCTAAAGGCCAGATTAAAAATATTTTATTGCCCGATGGCTCGCTGGTATTTCTTAATTCTGATACCAAACTAAAATATGGAAGCAATTTTGGCACAAAAAAGCGGGAAGTATTCCTTGAAGGAGAAGCTTTTTTCGATGTAACCCAAAACTCACGTAAACCATTTATTGTTTATACTTCAGAAAATACTGTTAAAGTTTTAGGAACAGCATTTAATGTTTCTGCTTATCCTGATGAAAATATACATCAAATATCTCTCGAAAGGGGAAAAATCAGCATTTCGCATGACAAAGGAAAATCTGCTGTGCTAAATGCTAATCAAACCTATTTACTGCTTTGTAATAAAAATCAATCAAAAATCTTTAAAGTCGAAAATATAGAAATATATTCATCGTGGAGAGATGGTAAAATCATCTTCAGAAATCAACGTTTTGCAGATATTGCCCGAAAATTAGAGAGATCACACAATATAGTTATTAACATACAAAACACTAAAATTGAAAATTTACGATATACCGGCGAATTTAATATTAACGATGATATCAGGAAGATACTTGGAATAATCAGCCTGACAACACCTGTTAATTATGAAGTAAAAAAGGACACGATATTTATTAGATAGAGAGGAAGAAGAGGGTTAAATAGTGAATGACGAAACCTGGCAGGGCTTAGTAGTAAAATAGAAGACTCTGCCGGGGTTTTGTCAAGAAAGAGTTACAGGATTCAGTTAGCAGTTAAGAAAATGTGATCCCGATAGTTATCCGGGAGGAGAAAAGGAGATAATGTGAAGGGGAGAAAAAGTAGCAGTTAACAGTTGGCAAAAAGGAAGAAAAAGAGAAACCTGTCAGAGTGCGAAGCTCCCTGCCTGACGGCGAGACAAGCTGACAGAGTTTTGATGATTTAAAAGATATTAAATCGATTTTTTACTAAAAGCTAATAGCCAACAGCTAACAGCTTTATTGTCTTGATAATATGTACTATATACTAAAAATTATACCCGAATGAAAAACACACATAATTTATCAAATCTGCTTTTCAGGTTTCAGACAGGAATAATAATATTGCTTTTATTTATTTATTCTCCTGTTAATTTAACAGCTCAGAATTTAGCAGTAACAGATACTCAAACAATTGAAGATCTTTTTGAATACGTTGAAAATAACAGTGATTATACTGTTTTTTATCAGAATAATCAGGTTAATTTAAAACAGAAAGTCTCGTTTAAGCCTGGAAAAGGCAGTATTGAGGATATCCTTGGTGAAATATTACCACAATGCGGGCTTACTTATAAATATGTTGATAACCACATTGTTATAATACCCAAAAAAGCAACTAAAAGCACTCCGCAACAAAAGTTTATAATCAAAGGTAAAGTGACCGATGAAACCGGAGAATCCCTGATAGGAGTAAATATTATTATTGAAGGGACAACAACCGGAACAGTAACCGATTTTGACGGGAATTACACACTTGAAGTAAGCGATCCAAATATAACCCTGGTGTTTTCATACATTGGATACAAACCTGTTTCAATTCCGGTTAATGACCGAAGTGAAATAAATGTTATTCTGCATATGGATGCTGTTGTATTAGATGATATTTTAATTATAGGTTATGGTATTCAGAAAAAAAGTGATAAAACAGGAGCCGTTTCAACAATTGAAGCAGCTGAATTAAATGGAGGTGTTTTAACTGACCCTATACAAGGACTTCAGGGAAAAACAGCCGGTGTTTTAATCACAAAAAAAGGTGGCGACCCTAATGGTGAGTTTTCTGTAAAAATCAGAGGTGCATCAGGTTTAAGTTCAGGTACAAATCCATTATATGTAGTTGATGGAGTTCCAGGCGTTGACCCGACAACTATTGCACCGGAAGATATTGAATCTTTCAGCATTCTAAAAGATGCTTCTTCAACGGCCATTTATGGAGCAAGAGGTGCAAATGGTATTATTATTATTACAACTAAAGGAGCAGGTGCAAAACAAGGAACACAAATAGAGTTTAACAATTATATGTCAATTGATAACGTAGCTCACAGAATAAATTTATTGAGTGCTGAACAAATTAGAAAATATGCAGCCGATAACGATTTAAATTTAACTGATGGTGGTGCGAATACAGATTGGCAAGATGAAATTTTCCGGCAAGCCCTTTCACAATCGTATAACTTAGCTGTTTCAGGTAGAAGCGAGAACACATCTTACCGTGCATCATACACTTACACAAGCTTTGAAGGAGTAGTTATTGGAACTGATAAAAAGAGAAACATAGGACGTATAAACGTTAAACAAAAGTCATTTGACAATAAATTAACATTATCAGTCGGATTAGCGGGTTCTATTGAACATAATCAATATCAAAGCTATAGTGGTAATGGTGGAACCGATATACTTTATCAAACCTTTCAACGAAATCCTACTTTACCGGTTTACAATGAGGATGGAAGTTATTACGAGATTGATGAATTTGATTATAATAATCCTGTTGCAATAGCAAACGACATACAAAACGAAAGAGATGCTAAACATTTTCTGGCAAATTTTAAAGCTGATTTTGAAGTTATTAGTGGCTTACTTATAGGTATCAATACTGCTTATACACGTGATGATTCGGAATCGTTTTATTTCCAGCCCAGTTTTACCAAATCAACAACTACAAATGGCTATGCAAGAAGAGGTTACAATAATTTTTCGAGTAAGCTTTTAGAATCAACTATTAAATATAATAAAGTACTTAATGGTATTCATAGTTTAAATGCTGTAGCCGGTTATTCATATCAGGAAGATATTGTAACAGGTTTTGCAGCACAAGGTCGTGGACCTTTATCCGATTATGTTTTATCACATAATCTCGGTGTACTTAATAATGTAACTTTAGGAGATATATCATCTTATAAAGGTTCT
>JAUWQL010000103.1 GCA_030611105.1 Bacteroidales bacterium | reverse complement strand
TATTCAAGGGTTGCAGCCCGCTGTCAACTTTCTTGTAACTTGACAGGAATGAAGCCTGAAATTGGCTACTATTCTTATACTAACCGTTGAAATTAGTAGGCAGTTACCAGTTAACTTTACTTTGAACTTTGAACCCTAAACCGTAAACCCTAAACCATTAATCATACTTATTTAAATCTAAATCTTTTTCTCTTGAACCCGGAATTACCTCAATAAGTTCCACTTCAAATAAGGTTGATGTATAAGGTGGAATAATTCCTGTTGATGAACCTGTTTCGCCAAATCCAATTTGAGATGGAATAATAAATAGCGCTCTTTCTCCTTCAATCATTCTACCAATAGCTTCTTCCATTCCTTCAATAACCTGCCATTTTCTGCCATATACAAATTGGAAAGGAGAATTTCTTCTTTTTGTTGAGTCGAAAAATTTACCATTCAAAAATTTACCCTCATAATGCACTGTTACAGTATCGCCAATAAAAACTTTCTCGCCATTTCCTTCTTCTAATATAATATGATAAAGACCTGATTCTGTTGCTTCAATATCAACTTTTTGCTGATCGATATATTGTCTTAAAATAACTTTTTCATAATCTCCAAAATCTTCAATCCAATACAAGAATGCTTCTTTCTCCATAAAAAATTCTTCTTCTGTTTGGATATCAATCACATCAATATCAACTATCATAGGATCTTCTTTCTGGATAAAAGCAGGAAGCGTAGTTTCTAATGTTTTAGTAAAAAAATCGTTTGCCGAAATAATAAACGATGCCATTTCATCTTCGGCTAACATTAAAAAACATTCGTCAATAGCACCCGCGAATGTTGGTTCTGTAATTTGGAGTTTTCTTCGCCCTTCGAAAAATATTGAATCGCCAATGGTCTGATATGATATATCGACAGTCATATAATCGCCAGGCCTAGCTTTTTCTGTACTTTCACCAAACTTTAAAAGCTTATAATATATTCCCGATTTTGTTTTATTGTAACCTGGATATTTAGAAAAATAGTTACAAGAATTTAACGCCAAAGCAATAATAATAAATACTAGGTAGGTTCTTTTAATCATTGGTTTAAATATTTATTCTTCAATTTTTAATATCTCAATATCGTAAATAATAGTTGCGCGAGCCGGAATTCTATCTTCATCGCCAATTAATCCATGAGCTAAATGTGGTGGTAAAATAAATCTTGCCTTACTTCCTAATTTTAGCATTAACACACCTTCTTCCAATCCTGATTCCACTCCTCCTTTACCTACAACAAAATTTTTAGCCCCCAACTTATCAGACGAATAACAAAGTGTTCCATTTAATAACCAAACCTCATAATTAAAGCTTATAAAATCTCCTTTTTTAATATCAGAACCAGAACCCATTTCATAAATCATATACCAAAGGCCTGATTCAGTAATCTCCATCTTCCACCCTCTTCTATCAACATAACTTTTAATTAACTCGGCATCTTTATCGACAAGCAATTTATTGACCTCTTCCAACGACTCCTTAGAATGTTTTATTACCGACCTGTTCTCTGTCTTCTTTTCGTTATTACAAGAAAAGAAAATTATAATAAAGATCAAAATAATACTTCTCTTTATAAATTGCTTACATACCATCCTTAAGCTCATTTATATATTTTGGCAACAATTCTCTAAACTTTTTTAATGTATCCTCATACGAATCATTAGAATAACCTCCTGAAGCATTTTTATGCCCACCTCCATTAAAATGATCTTCAGCAAATTTGTTTGCCGGAAACTCTCCTTTTGATCTGAATGAAATTTTTACCTGTTTATCTTTTTCAATAAAAATAGCTGTAAATCGAATACCTTTTATAGAAAGAGGATAATTTACAAATCCTTCGGAATCGCCAGGAGCAAAATTGAAATCTTTTAATTCCTTTTTTGTTATTGCAATAAATGCGGTATAATATTCAGGAAATACTTCCATTTTTGTGTTCAGGCAGTAACCTAACAAACGCATACGATCAGAAGAATAGTTATCATAAATATTCCCATGAATCTTGTCTTTGTTAATTCCTAAATCAATTAATTTTGAAACAACAATATATGTATACGGATTAGAGGAATTGTAATTAAACGATCCTGTATCGGTCATTATTCCAGTATATAAGCATTCTGCTATTACATTATCAATTAGTTCTAAATCGCCCAGGCTTTCAATCACATGATAAATCATCTCAGCTGTTGAACTATATTGAGTGTCTGAAATAAGTATATCGGCAAAATCTCCCGGTTCAGGATGATGATCTATAAGCACCTTTTTACCCGGCGCTTCTTCCAAATATTTTTCCAAACCTTCAGTTCGGTCAGGGTCGTTGAAATCAAGTGCAAATATTGTATCAGCTTCTTTTATTGCATTTAGCACAGTACCACTATTTCGCTTATAAACAATAACTTTATCATTTCCGGGCAACCAATGCAAAAAATCAGGATAATCGTTAGGTGTTATTATTACAGGCTCCTTGCCTTTTTTTACCAGGTAATGATAAAAAGCAAGAGAAGAACCCATGGCATCGCCATCAGGATTATAATGTGTAATAATTAATGGTTTTTGAGTATGAACAATTAAGTTTTTTAACTCGTTTATATTTTTTTCTGAGATTGATTTCAATATAATTATATCTTTAAATTATGATTTCTAAAAAATCAAAGATAAAATAATCCGTTCAGAATTTAAGTTAATACAAAAAAAATTATAATTTAGTCTAATAGTTCTATCATTATTAAAATGGATAAATAAGATTAATCAAATATTAAATAACCAGGGAAAACCGGAAGAATGGAAAAATGGAATAACGGAATGTTGTAGTGGCGTCTTACTAATCATCCAATATTCCATCATTCCAGCCATCCATACTAAAATATAACAGATTTATAATAGTTTTGTGTGTTCCGTTAAATGTAGTAGTACCAATCAATAAAACCTTATATTATGCCTTTAGGATATACATTCGCAATGATTAAGCCATCGGCTTGCAGGAAAAATCATGTTGGACCAATTTTGGCCATGATTAACCAGGCTGATTTCAGGATTTCTGCCATTCTATCTACACAATTGACAAAAGAAGAAGCGGAACGATTTTATGAAATGCACAGGGGGAAAGAATTTTATGACAGTCTTTGTGAATTCATGAGCTCAGGATCGATTATAGCTTTATTGCTGGAAAAGGAAAACGCTATTGAAGATTTTCGTAAATTAATTGGTAATACAAATCCTGGTATGGCCGAAGAAGGAACAATTCGAAAACGGTTTGCCGAATCGCTACAAAAAAATGCTATTCATGGAGCAGATTCTCCTGAAAATGCAAAACGCGAATCCAATTTCTTTTTTAATCAGAGGGAGCGATATTAAAAATAGTTTAAAGTTTTTAGTTTAAAGTTTTTAGTTCAAAGTTATATTGCAATCCACAATATATTAAATCATAGTTATTTTTCTACCTTTGGCCTGAAAATTGATTTATAATCCAGCTATTATAACTACAATAATTTTTATTAACCTAAAAGCATTCATGTATGAAACAATTAATTCTTACTACAGTTTTTTTATTTTCTGTATTAGCCGTTTTGGGACAAAAATCAAATCTGGTAGTATTCTCAGAAGATGGAGAAGAATTTATTTTAAACCTTAATGGAACAGAACAAAATATTGAACCATCAAAGTATATTAAATTAACCGATTTAGCTCCCGGTTATTATAAGCTTAATATTATTTTTGATGATGTAAGCATTGGCGAAATTAAAAAAGGTATTTCTTTGAATGCCGGAATGGAAACTACTACAATGATAAAACAAAAATCCGGTAATGTATATACACTTAGGTATCAAGGAGAAAAACCAATACCATCACAGGGTCAATCATCAGGAAATAATCAGTATTCTTCAATACAAACTGTACAAACCTCAAGTGAGCCGGTTATATCTACATCCACAACTGTTACAGAGTCAACCACAATAACTACAAGTAGTGCAGGACAGGGACAACTAGTTGGCGAAAATGTTAATATGAACATGAACGTAGGCGACGAGAGTGCAAGTTTAAGTATAAATGTAAATGCCAATGTTTCCGAAGGTTCTTCGGGTACGGTAGTCTCAACATATTCGTCAACAACAACGACTACCTCAACTACAACTTCATCTTCAGGTTGGGAGCAGTCCGGAGAATCATCTTACTCAGAAACAAATCAACTTTCAGGATATAATGGTCAGACAGGTTGCAATTACCCGATGAC
The DNA here is from genome assembly GCA_030611105.1 of Bacteroidales bacterium. Taxonomy (GTDB): domain Bacteria; phylum Bacteroidota; class Bacteroidia; order Bacteroidales; family UBA12077; genus UBA12077. Next base: position 9,386 of record JAUWQL010000103.1, on the reverse strand, counting down.
AAACAGTGATTTTAATGAGGCAAAACAATCTATTGCATCAAAAACTTTCGAAGATAGCAAATTACAAATTGCAAAACAGATTACAAAAGCAAATTGTTTATTGGCTTCGCAGGTAAAACAAATTATGAAACTTTTTGAATATGAAGATTCAAAACTTGATTTTGCAAAATATGCATATAAGTACACTTATGATCAGAATAATTATTATAAGGTTAATGATGCATTTGAATATGAACTTACTATTGAAGAACTAGACGAATATATAGAAAGCATCAGGTAATATAAAATATTAATAATATAGTCCGGCTCAAAGATTAAAATGAGTCGGATTTTTTATTTCCATAAATCCGATTTTGTCCTGGAAAATATATTATCAGAAAATGGTATTACTTTAAGATAATTTCATCAATGATTTCTTCGCCGGCTTTATCATTTAAAGCTTTTTTCAATCCTTCACGAAGCATAAAAAGTTCATTACGAATTACCGATGAATTTAATTTTATGAATAATTTGCGATTTTTTATATAAATATTATTTGTAGATCGGGCAATGGTTTTTCCAACAACTTCTTCCCATGATTTGATTAACTTAACTTCTTTAAGCTTATCATCAATTTTAAAAGCTTTTAAATATTCTTTAACAACTTCATCTATTTTCTGAGTATTTTTTTTCCTCATATTAAGTTCAATTAATCGGCTTTATTTATTTTAATGTTCCCTTCTGATTCAATAGTAAATAAACTATGTGGAATATTTATTTCTTTTAACATGGTTTCAAGCCTGTCCTGACTGGTATCGGTAATAAATATTTGACCAAAATGATTTTCAGCAACCAGTTCTATAATTTGACGAACCCTATTTCTATCAAATTTGTCAAATACATCATCTAACAACAAAATAGGCTTTAAACCACTGATTTGTTTAATGAAATTAAATTGAGCAAATTTTAATGAAACCAGGTAAGTTTTTTGTTGCCCTTGAGAACCGGCTTTTTTAATAGGATATTTTTCAAGTGTTAATATAAGATCATCTTTATGTATACCAACTGTTGTATGTTGCACAATGCGGTCTTTATCGATAGCATTTTTTAGTATATTCCTAAATTCACCTTCGTAAAGTTGCGAATCGTAAACAAGTTGTACTTGTTCATTATTACCCGATATACGTGAATAATAATCCTGAAAAATAGGGATTAGTTCTTCAACAAATTTAACACGTTCAGAATGTATCTTCTCTCCTAATACTATCAATTGTTCATCCCAGATATCAATACTATCTTCATCGAAAGTTCTGGTTTGATAAAAATCTTTAAGTAATTTATTTCGCTGAGCTAATGCCCTGTTATAACGTATTAAATTATCGAGATACTCTTTATCATACTGTGAAATAACACTGTCCATAAACTTTCGACGTTCATCACTACCTTCCATAATTAAACTATTATCAAGAGGAGAAATCATAACAACAGGCAGTAAGCCAATATGATCAGAAAGTTTTTGATATTCTTTTTTATTTCGTTTAAACTGTTTTTTCTTATTCTTTTTTAAACCGCAATAAATATTTTCGTGCTTATCTTTCAACAGATAATCACCTTGTATAACAAAAAACTCTTCATCGTATTTTACATTCTGACTATCTATAGGATTAAGATAGCTTTTACACATCGATAAATAATAAATAGCATCTAACAAATTTGTTTTCCCAGATCCATTTTGTCCAATAAAACAATTAATTTTTGGAGAAAAACTTATCTCCGTTTGACTATAATTTTTAAAATTTATCAATGATAACTTCTGCAGGTACATCTTTGTTTCTGTATTATATATACAAAGATTCTTAATATTCTATTAAATTAAAAACGATCATATCAATAAATATCAATTTTTATAAACAAAATATTTTAAAAATTACTCAAAAGAATTACATTTGCGATTCAAATGTTTTAAGCATAATATTTTAATATATATTAACGATGAGTAGTAAAAAGAAAGAAACACATCAAGATCAGTTTGAGTCTGTTGAGAATGCTTTAAGTAAAACAGAGCAGTACATTGAGGAAAATCAGAAAAGTTTAACAATTATTGTGTTAGCTATAATAATAATTGTTGGTGGATATTTAGGGTACAAACGCTTTGTGATGACACCAAAAGAAAATGAAGCAAAATCACAAATTTGGATGGCCGAGCAATATTTTGCTCGTGATTCATTCAATCTGGCTTTAAATGGCGATGGTAACTATCTTGGTTTTCTTGATATAATAGAGGAATATAGTATAACAAAATCTGCAAACTTAGCTTACTATTACAGTGGCGTTAGTTACTTACATTTAGGTCAATACGAAAATGCTATTGAGTATTTAAAGCAGTTTGAGTCAGATGATAAAATGATTGCTCCTGTTGCTTTTGGAGCTATTGGAGATGCCTATATGGAACTTGATAATACTGGTGATGCTTTGGTGTTTTACAATAAAGCAGTAAATACATCAAATAATAATTTTACAACACCAATATTTCTAATGAAAGTTGCTTTTGTACACAAACAAGATGGTAATTACAAAAAAGCATTAGAAGCCTATAAAAGAATCGAAAAAGATTTTCCAAACACATCGGAAGGTCGTCAGGTTTCAAAATATATGGCTCAGGTTGAAATACTAATACACGAATAAAAAATACATTTATTACTTAAATTAAAATCCTGATTTATCAGGATTTTTTTATTTGTATAACTTAACTTTGATAAAATTTATAATATCATAGATCATGGCAACTAATCTAAAAAATTTATCCGACTACGATATAAAATCGGTACCATCAGCAAGCGAAATGAAATTTGGTATCGTAACTGCTGAATGGAACAGAGAAATTACTGATGCATTACTAAAAGGAGCTTTTGAAACATTACTTAAGCACGGAGCTAAAGAAGAAAACATTTTAAGAAAATATGTTCCGGGTAGTATTGAACTTACTTTAGGAGCACAATTTATGGCCGAATACTCCGACCTGGATGCTATTATTTGTTTAGGTTGCGTTATTCAAGGCGAAACCCGCCATTTTGATTTTGTTTGCCAAAGTGTAACACACGGTATTACTGAATTAAATATGAATTATAATATTCCGTTTATTTTTGGTGTTTTAACAACAGATAACCAGCAGCAAGCCTTAGATCGCGCAGGAGGCAAACACGGTAATAAAGGTGATGAAGCTGCAATAACAGCAATAAAAATGGCCTGGTTACAACTGGAAATGGAACAAATGAAAGAAAGTTAATTTCAAGCTCTTTTTTATCTCATTAATGTTTTCATCAGGCAAGCCTGTCTGCCAACAGGTAGAAATGCCTGATATACTTGAAGTCCAATACATATTCATGTATGTTTTAAAACAAAAGGTTGAATTTTAAAATTCAACCCTCTAATTAGTTTCAATAATTTATTTCTTTTTTGGCGATTTATAACCTTTTTGTTTTGCAGCCGCTTCCAGTCGTTCTTGCCATTTCGATTTTTTAACTGTCTTTTTCTTGTTTTCGTGTAGTTTTTTCAGAATAGCTTCATCATCAACAAAACGTCTGATAAATACAGTCTGGCCTAATGTTATTACGTTTGATAAGAAATAATAGTAGCTTAAACCTGCTGCATAATTATTAAAGAAAACCAACATCATTACAGGCATCATATAAGTCATCATAAATTTCATACCCGGCATTTGCTGGTTTGTATCGTTCATTTGACCCGTATTTAGTCTTGATGAAAAAACTAAGGCTACAGCCATTAAAATGGTAAATAAACTTATGTGATTACCATAAAAGCTACTAATTAGTGGGATATCAAAATCCCACGATAGAATTGAATCATAAGACGATAAATCATCAGCCCAAAGGAATGCTTTCTGTCTTAACTCAAATGATGTAGGAAAAAACCTGAACATAGCAAATAAAATAGGCATCTGTATTAACATTGGAATACAACCTCCCATTGGGCTTACTCCTACTTTCTTATACATTGCCATGGTAGCTTGTTGCTTTTTCATAGCATCTTCTTTCTTCGGAAACTTCTTACTTATCTCATCAATTTCCGGTTTAAGAACACGCATTTTTGCTGTTGACAAATATGACTTATATGTTAAAGGAAATAATGCTACCTTAATCAGTATGGTTAATATTAAGATGATAAGGCCGTAATTTGTAATAAAATTATCTAAGAAGTTAAAGACAGGAATAATTATAAATTTGTTTATCCAACCAAAAATCCCCCATCCAAGCGGAATAATTTGTTCAAATCCAAGATTCTGTTTCTTTAAAGTTGTATAATGATTTGGGCCAAAATAAAATGATAATGGAACTGTAGATTTTGGAGCATATTCAAATGGTATACCTATTGTTGATTCAAAATATTTCAGATACTTATCAGAATTCTCAATATTTGAAAATTCAATAATTGCATTAGAAAAATAATTATCAGCCACTAAAATTGAAGAAAAGAACTGCTGTTGAAATGATATCCATCTCAGTTTTGTGTTCAGCTCTTCCCTGTTTTCATCTTTGCTTCTTGAGGTTAAAGTTTTTACTTCGTCCTGATAATATTTATAACCAAGAGTAGTATACATACTTTCATTTTTAGCCCCTTTTTCTTGTTGTGGTGAATATAATGCCCACTTTAAGTCGATAACATTTATGTTACTTGCAATAACTTCGTTTATTCCAACAAAGTTTATGTCAAAATCGACCATGTAACTTTCAGGATTCAAAGTATAAACATATTCAATATACCTGTTATCACCGGCAAACAATCGCATTTTAACCGAGTTTTTCGATACCTCAGAAGGCACAAAAAACAAGTCATTTGTAATAATACTTCGGTTTTCTGAAAAGAAATTTAGTCCAAAAACTGTTGAGTCGCCATCAAATAATTTAAGAGCCTTTTGTGAATAAGTTTTATGCTCTTTTAACTCTACAGAATATATTCTACCTCCTTTATTACTGACTTTTATTTTTAATAGTTCATTTTCAAGTACAGTAAATTCTTGTTTGCCTTCTGCAGATTCAGCAAAACTACCATACATGCTTCTCAACTGACTTTTATCAACAGAGGCTTCAGTTGCAACTTCAATTTGCGTGTTTTGAATTTGCGTAGCTTGCACTTTTTCCTGTTGAACTATTTGCTGTTGATGAACCAGTTCTAATGAATCTCTTGTGTGTTTTGCAGCTTCAATCTCATCTTTTGACGGTTTATTCAAAGTTGTCCAAAGGATTAAAATACCTGCAATTATAATGATTCCAATAATCGAATTCCTATCCATTTTATTTTTTCTTTTAAAATAATTTTAAAATATGATTTATTATTGGTTCTATGTTAAATATAGTGGGTAATCAAATTTGCCACTGATTCACAGATTATAAAATTAATCTTTTTGTAATGCCTGCCGGTTAGGCCAGGTATATTCCTGTTCTGAATATTTCATCTGTTTATAATTTATTTTTAAAAGATCAGATGGATATTTCATAAATTTATCTGTGAATCTGTGGCTCTATTATTTCATACCTACTCTAAATCATATAGAGCCTTATTATTAAATTATTCTTTACAAATTTCTTTTACAAAATTTACAAATAAAGGATGTGGGTTAACCACTGTACTTTTATATTCAGGATGAAACTGGACTCCAATAAACCACCTGTGTTCCGGCATTTCCATTATTTCTACTAATTCTGTATCCGGGTTAAATCCTACAGGTTTCATCCCTGCTTTTTCAAATTTATCGAGATAAACATTATTAAATTCATATCGATGCCTGTGTCTTTCCTGAATATGTTCCTGATTATAAACCTCAAATACCTTGCTCCCCTTTTTTATGTCGCAAGGATAAGCACCTAATCTCATTGTGCCGCCTTTTTCTGTAACCCCTTTTTGCTCTTCCATTAAATCAATAACCGGATTTGGGGTTGTTCTGCTCATTTCTGTTGAGTCTGCATCTTTTAATCCGAGCACATTCCTTGCAAATTCAATCACAGCACATTGCATTCCCAGACAAATTCCTAAAAAAGGAATATTATTTTCACGAACATATTTTGCAGCTATAATTTTTCCTTCAATACCACGTTGACCAAATCCGGGAGCAACAATAATTCCTTGTACTTCTTTAAATGTATCAGCAACATTTTCTTCAGTTATTTTTTCTGAATGAATGCACTCTACATTTACTTTACATTGATTTACTGAACCGGCATGAATCAGCGACTCCATAATAGACTTATATGAATCGGGCAATTCAATATACTTACCAATTAAACCAACAGTTATTTCTTTTTTAGGGTTTTTAAGCTTATTAATAAATTGCCTCCACTTTTCCAGCTTAGGCTCCTCGTTTTCAGGCAAATTTAATTTTTTAAGTACTGTAATATCCAGTTTCTCTTCTTTCATTAAAAGTGGAACTTCATAAATAGTAGATACATCAATCGATTCAATCACCGATTCAATATTAACATTACAAAAAAGTGCTACTTTCTTTCTTATATCTGTATTTAGAGGATGCTCGGTTCTTAAGACCAAAACATCCGGCTGAACACCATTCTCCAACATAACCTTAACAGAATGTTGGGTAGGTTTTGTTTTTAATTCGCCTGATGCAGCTAAATATGGAACTAATGTTAAATGCACAACTAAACTATTTTGTGACCCCAGCTCCCACTTTAACTGACGAACTGCTTCAATATACGGTAATGATTCTATATCTCCTACGGTACCACCAATCTCAGTTATTACTATATCGTAATTATGTTTCTCACCTAGCAGCTTAATATTTCTTTTAATTTCATCGGTAATATGAGGAATTACCTGAACCGTTTTGCCGAGATAATCCCCACGGCGTTCCTTATTAATAACCGTTTGATATATTCTACCTGTTGTTACATTATTTGCCTGCGTAGTAGGAAGATTTATAAATCTCTCGTAATGGCCTAAATCAAGATCGGTTTCTGCTCCATCTTCGGTTACATAGCACTCACCATGTTCATACGGATTTAATGTTCCCGGATCAACATTTATATATGGATCAAATTTTTGAATAGTTACAGAATAACCCCGTGCCTGTAACAGTTTGGCTAATGAAGCTGAAATAATTCCTTTACCTAAGGAAGAAGTAACTCCTCCTGTAACAAATATATATTTTGTAGTAAACAAAACTTTTATTTTTTAAATGTTAAACCAAAATTCTATTACTCTGAATCTGTACGATCAATCATTCTGATTTTTTCTTTTAACAAAGTAATTTCCTTATGTGCACTTTCAATCTTTGCATGGTATTCTTTCAGCATTTCTTTTGCTTCATCAGAACCTGCAGAGAAAAATCCTATATTATTTTCCCACAAGGATATATTATTTTCAAGTTTATTAATTTTATTGAAAAACTTATCGCGTTCGTATTTAATCTTATTTGCAGATTTTGGCTTATGTTGAAGTGTTTCTAACCTATTTTGAAATTTTAACAAATTCTTTTCGCTATCATCAACCTTCAACTTGTCAAACTGTTTATTTAGCTCCTCCCTAAACGTGTTCTGAATTTTATCTTTCATTTTGTAAGGCACAAAACCTACTTCAGTGAAATCTTCCTGAAATTTTTTGAGCGCAGCAGAATTTACATTTACATCATTAACAAACTGGTAATTTATAACTTTTTCAATAATTTCCTGTTTCAATTTAAGATTCTTCTCGAACTCCTGTTCAATATTAACATAATATTCCGATTTACTATTAAAAAAATGATCGCAAGCTGCACGGAATCTCTTCCAAACTTTATCAGATTGTTTTCTTGATACCGGTCCAATTTCCTTCCATTCTTTTTGTAGATTTATTAAATCCTTCGTTGTTTTTTTCCAATCTGTACTATCTTTTAATAACTCAACTTTTTCGCAAAGCTCTATTTTCTTATTAAGATTTTCATCTTGCTGCTCCTTATTCTGAGCATAAAATTCGCGTTTCTTGCCAAAAAACTTATCACAAGCATTTCTAAAACGTGCATAAATTTTATTATTATCTTTTTTAGGTGCAAAACCTATTGTACGCCATACTTTTTGCAATTCAATTATTGACGTAGTTTGATCTGTCCAGTCTTTATGAAAGCTCAACTCCTTTTCCACCACTTCCTCTGCTTGCTCGCATAATTTTTCTTTCTTCTCAAGATTATTTTTTTGTTCGTCTTTCAAATTTTTAAAATAATCCTGATGCCGTTTATTTATTATTCTTGTTGCTTCTTTAAATCGCTCCCATAATATATCTTTTTGATCATTGGGAACAGGACCTATCTCTCTCCATTGATTATGGAATTTTTGTAAAGTTTTAAACGCGGTAACTACAGATGTTTCTTCAATTAACTTTTCAGATTTTTCACATAATCCTGTTTTAATTTCAAGGTTTTTCTTGAGATCCAAATCACGAAGTTCCTTATTTATATTTACATAATCATAGAACTTTTCAACATGATGATGATAAGTATTCCAAAGATCTTTTAATTTTTGTTGAGGAACCTGTCCTATTTCTTTCCAGAGTTTTTGTAACTCCCTAAACTCTTTAAATGTATCTCCAATTGATTCATCCTTGTTTATTAATTCCTTAAGTACCTCAATAATTTCATACTTCTTTTCTAAATTTATGTCTTTAACTTTCTCAAGTTGTCGGTTGTAGTCAGCTTTAAACCTTCTGTATCTTTTAAATAATTCCTTTAGTTCTGTTTCAAGAGGATCTTCTACCGGAGCAAAGTCCTCAATATCACCACCTTCAGCTAAAAACTCTTTACGCTTTTTCTCATTTAAAGCTTTTTGTTTTTTATAAAAACTAGCTTTTATTGCCTCAACCTCTCTGCGTATCTCATTAATTGAGTCCTTATCTATAATATTATTTAGTTCCTTAACTAAATCCTCCCTACTTAATTTTGTATAATCAATATCAATTTTTTCTTCTCCACCTGCGGAATCTTCCTTGCCATGTCTATCGGCAGGTAAATCGGAAGACATGCTGGCAAGTTCAGATTCAGGTTCCACTACTACATCTTCTGAGTCATCATTCTTCTGCTCTTTAATTTCCTCATTTGAATCATCCTCTATCGAATCTACATTCTCAGATTCCTTTTCAGCTAGTTCACTTGACTCTTCCTTTTCTGAAGTTTCAGAATTATCATCTTTCTGATCTTTAATTTCATCATTTGAATCATCATCTGTCGAATCTACATTGTTAGATTCCCCTTCAATTAATTCACTTGATTCTTCCTTTTCTGAAGTTTCAGAATTATCATCTTTCTGATCTTTAATTTCATCATTTGAATCATCATCTGTCGAATCTACATTGTTAGGTTCCTCTTCAGTTAATTCATTTGATTTTTCCTTTTCTGAAGTTTCAGAATT
>JAUWQL010000093.1 GCA_030611105.1 Bacteroidales bacterium | reverse complement strand
TAGTTGATTACTTAAAATCATGTAAAAGAGAGAATAGGTGAAAATGAGAAAATGAGAAAATGAGAAAATGAGAAAATGAGAAAATGAGAAAATGAGAAAATGAGAAAATGAGAAAATGAGAAAATGAGAAGAAGAGAGATGGTGAATGGGGGAAAAGGAGAAAGAGAGGAAGGAATCAGTGGACAGGCTTGACTGCCGAAGGAAGTAGACAGAAAACGCTAAGTAAGATTCAAGATGCAGGATTCAGTAAAGAGAAGTGATTGCTTAGTGTGAATGGTGAATAAAGCTAAAAACGTATTCTGGTATGTATTTTTTTTCTACTTTTAACACCAAATCGATTAATAAAAATAAACTAGTGTGGTGAAATAAATTTTATTATAACTAAAGAAAAACAATGGAATACCGCCTGCCTGCCGGCAAGGCAGGGGATATTGCAATATTGGGAAAGATTATGGGACTTCCATTATTCCAAATTTCCATTATTCCAGGCATAAAAGGCATAAATTTAAAAGATATTTTTTATAAATCCACAATATTATTAAATCATAGCTATAAAAATTAAAAAACAATTATGATAAAGTACAAGCGAATTCTATTAAAACTGAGTGGTGAATCTTTAATGGGTAATGAAGCTTATGGTATCAGCTCTGAAAGGTTGAATGAATATGCAGAACAAATTAAAGACTTACTGAAAGCAGGAACGCAGGTTGGAATTGTAATAGGTGGAGGGAATATCTTTAGAGGTATTTCGGGTGTTACAAGTGGGTTTGATCGGGTTAAGGGAGATCAGATGGGAATGTTGGCGACTGTTATTAATAGTTTGGCTTTGCAATCATCGCTGAGCAATATTGGGGTTAGATCTGTTGTGTCTACTGCAGTTAGGATGGAACCTGTAGGTGAGCTATACAATAGAGATAAAGTGATTGATTATTTAGAATCAGGAAAGGTTGTGATTTTATCAGGAGGAACAGGTAATCCTTTTTTTACTACAGATACAGCATCGGCACTCAGGGCAGTGGAGATTGGAGCTGAAATTATTTTAAAAGGGACTCGTGTTGATGGAGTTTATAGTGCTGATCCGGAAAAAGACCCTAAGGCAACCAGGTATAATAAAATATCTTTTAATGAAGTTATAAAAAAAGAATTAAATGTGATGGATTTAACTGCATTTACTATGTGTAAAGAAAATAATCTTCCGATATATGTTTTTGATATGAATAAAAAGGGAAACCTCATAAAAGTTGTTAATGGAGAAGATATTGGAACACTGGTGAGTAATTAAGAAATGATAAAAGGTGAAGAGGTGAAAGGATTCAGGATACAGGATGCAGGTGCGGTAAGCAGGGAGAATGAGGGAGAAGAGATGAATGTGAGAGAAGTAGCAGTTTTCAGTTTTTTAAGAATAAATAAGGTATTTCCCTCTATTCCAATATTCTATTCTTTTATTATTCCAATTTTTTTATAAATTTGTTGTGAACATGAAAATCCTAATCCTAAAATAAACAGTTATGACTGAAGAAGTTCAATTTGTTATTGATGCCGCCCAGGAGATGATGGATAAAGCAATTAACCATCTTGAATTAGAACTGGGAGCTTTACGCGCAGGGAAAGCAAATCCTCGTATGCTGGATACTGTAATGGTTGATTATTACGGTACTCAGACACCAATAAGTCAGGTGGCAAATATAGGAACTCCAGATCCTAAAACCATTGCAATTCAGCCTTGGGAAAAAACAATGGTAGAACCTATCGAACGAGCTATTATTAATTCCAACCTGGGTTTTACACCAATGAATAACGGGGAAATGATTAGGATTAATATCCCGGCACTAACTGAAGAAAGAAGAAAAATTCTGGTTAAACAGGTTCATTCAGAAGGAGAGGGCGCCCGTGTTAGTATTCGCAGTGCCAGAAAAGATGCAAATGATGAAGTAAAGCAATTAGAAAAAGACGGACTTTCAGAAGATGAAGCTAAAACTGCTGAAGATGCGATTCAGAAACAAACTGATAGTTTCGGAGAAAAAATTGATAAAATTATTAAAGCAAAAGAAGAGGATATAATGAAGATATAATTTTAACAGGTAAACATCAATACAGATAATATTATGATAAGCAGTCAGAAATGGCTGCTTATTTATTTTGTAATTGTAGGTTCAGGACATGTCCTGAACCTACAATTTGTTGATACTATCCAGCAAACAGGTTTCATTGAGTTCGCCAAGTTAAGAACTGAAAGTGCATGGAAGTTTTATCCTGTTCGTGATAATTTATTAAGGTGTTTATTTAATATTGATAACAATACTTTTGGTTTAACGGGTTTTATTAAATAATCATTCATGCCTGAATCAAGTCCCTTATCTATATCTCCAGGCATTGCATAAGCTGTTTGAGAAATTATAGGAATGTTTTTATTTATTTTTTTTATTTGTCTGGTTGCCTCATATCCATCCATTTCGGGCATCTTAATATCCATAATAATGATATCAATATCCCTATTGTTTTTGTACATTTCAACTGCTTCTTTGCCGTTCATAGCTTTAAGAACTCTGGCTTTGGTAGTCTTTAAGACTTTTTCAATGTAAATATAATTAGCCGGTTCGTCTTCAGCTACTAAAATTGTCTTGTTTTGCCAATCGTAATTATCCGATAGTTCAATAATTTGAAGGTTATTGTCGGATTCTTTTATTATGTCGAAAGGCAGATTAAAATAGAAAGTAGAACCAACAGAAGGGGCAGATTCAACCCATATTTCACCACCTAGCAACTCAACTAAGCTTTTACTAATAGCTAAACCTAAACCGGCACCACGGTATAATCTTGAGCTATCATCTTCTATTTTTGTAAATCGATCAAAGACAAGATCTTTTTTCGCACGATCCATTCCAACACCTGTATCTTTTACATAAAACAGAAATTTTTCTTTGTTCAATATTTCATAACCAAATTCAATAAAACCATCCTCGGTAAATTTTAATGCATTATCTATTAAGTTAATAAAAATTTGGTTTAATCTTAGCGGATCTGTTTTAATAACTAAGTTTTGAGTTTGTGCATTTTCGTTTAACCTGATATCAATATTTTCTTTCTCTTTGTGTTTTCTAATTTCAAGAAATGACTGTTGAATGTCCTTTAAGGTAGAATTTAAATGACATTCTTTTTTATGAATCTTTATTTGACCAGCTTCAATTTTCGAAATATCAATAATATCGTCTATTAATCTTAAAAGATTATTTCCACTATTATTTATTAGTTTAACAAAGTTTTCTTTTTCGGCAGGAGCAATCTCGGAGTCGGGCATGGTAATTAGTTCCGCAAAACCTAAAATGGCATTCATTGGAGTTCTGATTTCGTGCGACATGTTAGCCAAAAAAGCCGATTTTAAATGATCACTTTCTTCTGCTTTTTCTTTAGCTTCTAATAGCTTTTTATCTGCTTCATCACGAGCAGCCTCACGATTTAGAATTTGTTGTAACATATTATTGAAATCTTCATAAAGAATCCCAATTTCATCATTACTTTTTCTTTCTATTCTTACATTGTAATCACCCTCGCCTGATATCTTGCGGGTTAATTTAGCTAATTCAAGTATTGGTTGTGATATTGGTTTTTGTAAGCGGTTTGCCAGGATGTAAGAAAAAATAATCATTCCAATAAGAATACCAAGCATTATAAGAATAGTATCTCTTGTTTTTTTAGTTAACAAGGATGTGTCAACTTGTATTGAAATAATGCCATATTTAAAATCTTCATATATAATAGGATGTTCAATTTTTAAAAAAGTTTTTGTAAACTCATTAAAAGATTCTACTAATTCATCAGGGTTTTCGTATAAGGGTGGGATAAATACATCTTCAGTTCTTTTATACGATGCAAATAAAAATCCATTTCGATCATATAAAGCACCACATTTAACTCCGGGGATTGCGGATAATTTTGATAAAATATTTTCTGCGCCTATATTATCATCAAAAGTAAGAGGAGCGATAGAATATTCGCCAATTAATTTTGTATTCATTAAATTGTTTAAAAGCATTTCTTGCTTTAAACTTTTTATATCGCCTATACCAACAATTGTAAACCCTATTAACATTGTTATTGTGCTCACGAGCAAAATGATGCTAATAATTTTATTTTTAATTGATATATTTTGAAAAACCTTCATTAATTATCATTTACTGGATTAACAATTTTGGCAGAATTTAATAAATAAAAACTCATTTGTAATGGTGATTGCAAAACTGCTGTTTCGTTTATTTCAAATCGTAGTTTATTATTTTTTTCATAAAAACTAATTAAAACTCCTTTTTCAGCAAAATTTGGTGTTTCACTAATTGTAAGCACCGGTAAATTCTTTGTTAAAGATAAGATATTTTGTAAGTTTTTTTTCTCAGATTCTGCAATTACTAAAATGTGGCTATTCTCAATTTCGTAAAGATTAGAAATGCGTTTAATCACAACTTTTTTATTATTAATCTTTTGAATAGAATATATTTGTTCAAGATTATTTGTTAGCGGAGTTCTACCAATAATTGAAATAACAAAAGGCTTATCGTAATCATTCATTAAACTTTCTTCGGGCCAGGTCACAAATCTGGAGAATTTCTCGAGATAAACAGCTTTTAGCACGTATATGTTAGATTGAGAAAAACTTTGAAATGATATAAAAATAAGCAGCATAATCAAAACACTCTTCTTGTATAAAGAAGAGTTTATTTGAAAATTGAGTTTATATTCTTTTTTATTTTGATTCACAAAATTATTTTTCAAAGTATGAAATTTCAGCATACTCGCCATTCCTGATTCCCCAAATAACAAATTTAGATTTAGGGTCACCATTTTCGTCGAAATCTATTGCCCCGGAAGCTCCTTCATAATTTATTTCAACATCTGATAACAGTATAACTTTAGCTTTTTCGTACTCGTTTACATTTATTATTACAGATTCAGAGCCTGAGCCCGTACTCCCTGTAACCAATCTAAGGTTTTGCTTAATATCATCAGGTAATACCGATTGAGCTTTTAACATTGCATAAGCTATTGAATATAAAGCATCGTATGCATGTTCAGCATAAGTTACAGGCTCAAAATCGAATTTTTGAAAATAGTTGTTTTTAAATGTTATATAATTAGGGCTTGTAGTAATTGAACTTGATATTCCAAAAATAGTTTCAACTACATTGGGTTGCCCGTTGGCAATTAATTCTTGGGGGAATCCACCTTCCGTTAAAAATATTTTTGGTTTTAAAACATAATTTTGATATAAAGGAGATGCCCAAAAATCCTGGGTAATTTTACCTATTTCCAGTTCAAAAACAATTGTAAAAATTATTTGCGGTTCAAATTTTAAAAGATGATTTATTTGATTGCTGTAATCGTATAGGTTAAGCTCAACTTCTTCAGTAGGATAACTGGCAGTCGCAAGAATTTCTCCTCCCAACAAATTAAATTTCTCTGCAATAATTTCTTTCATGGCCAGGCCAAATTTATCTTCTCGATATAGGATTGCTCCCTTGTTTATGCCTAAGGAATCAAAAGCATAGTCGGCCATAACAATTCCACTAAAAGCATCCGAAGGGCATGTTCTCCAGATAAGATTCCTGTCATTTAAATATGAAAGTTCCGGAACTGTTGCTGAATAAGTTATCATAAGGATATTATTTTCAATGCACAAATTTGCCATGTCGACAGCAACGGCAGAAACTGTTGGCCCAATAATAATATCTATATTTTCATTAATTAGTTCGTTAATTACGGTTTCGCCAATTTCCGGTGTCCCTCCGGAATTTTTAAATACCAGTTCAATTTCTCTTTCAACGCCATTAATCGTTAATCCGCCATTTGAATTTATTTCATCAGCAGCCATTTTAACAGCAAAGAAAATATTTTCTGCAACTTCTCTGCCTATGGTAACATCTCCAACAACAGCTATCTTAACAGGATTTTTATAAGATTTAATATTGAAATCTTCCTTTAAATTATCACAAGCTGTAAAAATTAAAATGGAAATCAGAAAAATCACCTGGGCATATAAAAATTTAATTTTCATGACATTATAGCATTTGAGTTATTCTAAATGTAAATGATCTGCCAAGTCCGGGAATATCATAATCTTTAAATCCCGGGTAATAATATTTTGTATTTAAGAGATTGTCTACTTTAAAACTTAGGATCGTTTCATTATTATCAAGAAATTTCAGATTCATTGATGATATCATAAAATTGAATAAAAAGTATGAATCTAAACTATAACTGTTAATTGTATAATTTATCGGATCGTAAATAAAATTATTTTGTTCACTGGCTTTGCGCGAGCTTATGTAATTACCATCCATGTTTAATTTTATATAATATTTTGGGAATTTGTATGTTTCTCCAAATTTAATCATGTGGTGTGGGTAAAGGCTGGTTTCAACCTTAATTAATCCATGCAAAGGATTTGTTCTTTCATTAATAGTTTTCTGATAACTATAATTTAAATATGATACCGAATTATGATAAGATATGTTAAGCTCACTTTCAATGCCGGCTGAATATATCTTTGCAATATTTGCTGCAGTAATATTTGTTGTTTCACCATAAGGAAGCAGGTACTCTATTTTATCATCGATTACGGTATAATAGAGATTCGTATTAAAATTAATATTGTCAGTTAATTTTCCCATAATTGCCCATTCGAGAGTTTTTGCCCGTTCAGGTTTAAGCTCAGGATTACCTATAATATCACTGGGGAAAATTGGATTTGTATATAATTGAACTGGCGAAGGAGCATTAAAAGATGTACCATACATTATTTTAGTACTAAGCTGATCGGCAATATGGTATACAGCAGCTAACCTGTATGTTAAAACATCGCCATAAATATTGTGATAATCAAAACGATATCCAGCTGTTAATGTTAAATCATTAAGATAATTGATATCAAAAAATTCTGCAGCATTTAAAATCATCTGTAAATAGATTCCTAAATTGTTAAAGTTTCTGATTCCTTCTGTTCCTCCGGGATTCAAAGTTCTTATCCCGGCATTGGTTACTGTATAGAATTTTTGATGATCATGAATGTCTGTAGTATAATCAACACCTAAAGTAAAATTGTTAATGTCATCGAAAAAATAGGAAATATTTCCGCCCAAATCATAACTTGTATAGCCTATGTCTCTTTCGACCCATTCTGAAGGATCAGAATCAGTATCGAAAATTTCCTGTTTTAATGGCTTGCCGGTTGAATGTGATAAAGAAACATTGGAAGTGAAATTTTCAAAAAGGTCTTTAGTATATACCAATCTTTGGTAGGCATTAAACAAGCTAATTCTATTGTTATGAGTAAGTGTTCCCCAATCTAAAAATTCTGCATAAGAATTAATTATTTGGTGATTCATGTCAAATACAAATTTTCCCAAATTTTCTTTTTCGTAAGAAAGTTTAGCAAAAATGCTAAAAGGATTAGATTCGTTTTGTTGACTAATGTCTTGATTGTTGTAAATTGTACTTCCCGGAACATTATGAGGCGATAATCCGGATTTATCAATTTGAGAATACGAACTTGCAAAAATAAAATCAAAATTATCTTTTGTTCCTCCCCAAATAGTACTTAAACCAAACGAAGGATTTCCATCAATATTTCCAAAATAATTGGATATAGATGCGTTTTCTAATTTCGATCCGGACTTGGTTATAATATTTACAACTCCTAAAAAAGCATCCTTCCCAAAAAGAGCTGAATTAGGGCCACGAATAATTTCAATTCTTTCAATTGCTTCAATTGGAATTAATGAAGCATCCAGGTAATTATCAGAACTCGACCTGAAAGATACATTTTGCCCGTCAATCATTACTTTTACTAACCTTGACCAACTTCTTAAGCCTCCGTTTACACCTCTGATCCCAAGATTTGGTTGATAATGATCTGTTATAACATCTAATCCT
This sequence comes from Bacteroidales bacterium, assembly GCA_030611105.1. GTDB lineage: Bacteria > Bacteroidota > Bacteroidia > Bacteroidales > UBA12077 > UBA12077. The sequence goes on along the minus strand of JAUWQL010000093.1, from coordinate 7,025 downwards.
GCTATACTGTTTAGTGCTTCGGCAACACTTAAATATCCTCTTTCTTTAATTTGATTTTCTGTTATAACTGATACAATTGAAGGAGCATCGGTAATATTCTGATTCTGACGAACCGCAGAAACTATTTCGACATCCATTAAATCTTCAAGCGATAGCTCAAAAAGCATATGAGTTGAAGAAGTGTCAGCTTCTTGCGAAAAGCTATTAAAAGAGGAGAATAGCAGTGATGCAATTAATAACAGGTGCAGAAATTTTATTTTCATAACCATTGCTTTAAATCTAAACGATGTTCTGAAATTTAAGAAAAAAAATTGTAATCTTAAATTTTGACATGAGATTTCAATTACCCTTATGTACATTAATACATTATACGTAATCCTTCAGAACAGTTTCTACAAATGGGAGTTTTTTTCCGATTTAATAAAATATTTCTTCGAAAACCAGCGAATTCTTTGGATTTCCATATTTTTAAAACGCTGTTATTTATTACATTACCGACAGGATATTGCAATTCTTTATCAAAACAACAAGGAACAATAGTTCCCTCTTGGCTAACGATTAATGTGCTCCAGATTCTAAAACAACGATTTAATAATTTGCTTTTAATTTTAAAATCATTTTCCTTGTTATTATACCTGGAGAATTTTTCGAGAGTGGGAATTAAATCACTGTTTTTTTCAAAATTTTCGATTTGTGCAGATTTTAATTCAAGCTTATTAACCCCCAGCGATTTGGCCAAACTATTTATCTCCCTAATTTGATGTTCATTATGTTTAAATACTAAAAATTGTATATGTACAATTGGATATTTAGATTTTAATTGTTGTTTTGTTAGCACCAGATTTTTAATTCCTTCAATAACGTCTTCCAGCTTTCCTCCAACTCTATATTTTTCGTAAGTTTCCTGTGTTGTTCCATCAATCGAAATGATAATTTTTTTTAATCCGGATTTAATGATTTTTTCGCAATTTTCAGGAGTTAAAAAATGCCCGTTTGTCGATGTGCTTGTGTAGATATTATTGTTATCGGCATATTTTATTAGATTAAAAAATTCAGGATTCAAGAAAGGTTCTCCCTGGAAATAAATCATTTGATATATTATATAATCTTTTACTTCATCAATAATCTTTTTATACAATTCAAAATCAATATTTCCTTTAATTCTTTTTGAAGAGTCATTTCCTAAAGGACATTCTAAACAATGTAAATTGCAATTATTGGTTGGTTCTGTTGTTATACTAAAGGGATAGCCTAATACGACAACCTTTTTTATAAGAATTGACAGGTAATATCCCAAATATATTTTAAATAAATTGATTAACTTCTTTAAAGAAATATATTTAAATAAGGATATGTTCACTGTTAAAAATTATAAAAGAAAATTCTCAAAAATATTTTAACCGCTAAGTTCGCTAAGTTCGCTAAGTATGCACAAAGAACGCAAAGTTTAAATTATTAGAGTACAACTCTTTGCGATCATTGCGAATCCCGATAATTATCGGGACATTGCGTTCTTTGCGGTTAACAATTCTTGCCTTTTAAGACGTCTTCTAAAATATCTATTGTAATAAATTTAATTAGATTCTAAGATTTGAAATAATTCATCCAACTTTGGTGTTAAGATTATTTCTGTTCTACGATTTTTCTTTCTGGCATCAGGAGCTTTTGAATTGATAACAGGCTGATATTTGCTTCGTCCTCCGGCAATTATTCTGCTCCCGGCTATTTTTTTATTTTCCATCAGGATTCTAACAATGGCTGTTGCCCTCTTAACACTTAAATCCCAGTTATCTTTTACCGCATCGCTTGCAATATAAGGTACATCATCGGTATGTCCTTCAACCATTATATTTATATCTGGGGTAACTGCCAGAACATCAGCAAGCTTTTTTAATGCACTAACTCCTTTTGGGTCTACAACAGTACTTCCTGATTTAAATAATAATTGTTCATCAAGAGATACATATACTTTCCCATTTTTCATTTCAACGGCAAGTCCTTTATCTGCAAAACCCATCAATGCTTGAGAAACTTTGTCTTTTAAAGCATTTACAACAGAATCTTTTTTATGTAAAATACCTTCTAGTTCAACCAATCGTGCATTTTTATTTTCTAACTCTTTTTTGTACTGTTCAAGTTTATACTTATCAGCTCTTAAATTATCTTCAAGCTGTCTTAAACGATCTTCATTTTCAATAATTCCGGCCTGCTTGTTTTGAAGCTCTATGAGCAATTTTTTAGTTTCGGAGATATTTCCACTCAGTAGTTGATCTTGCGTTTGTTGCAAATCCCTGTACTGTCTGTTTAATTTATCGTATTTTATATCTAAAGATCGTAATTTGCTCTCTCTTTCCAGACTGTCTTCACTTATATTTTTCAACCTGTTATTCATAATATCAAGCTTGGATTTTAGCTCTGTATTAGCAACTTCAAGGTTTTTATTGTCTTCTTTTGTTAATTCAAGTTCTTCTCCACATTTATTACTTTTTTGCTGAAGCTGTTCGAATTGTTTAGTAGGAACGCATGCTGTAAAAGCTATAAGAACATAAAGAAAAAAGACATAAGGTTTGATTTTAAATTGCATATCAACTATTTTAGTTTACAATTGTTAAAAATATGAAAATTCAAATTAAGGGAATTTCTAATAATTTATTTCTTTCAAAAAGCAAATATATAAAATATGCTAAGGTTTATGTCGTTAATACAAAGTAAAATTATTCATACCTTTGCATCAATTTATTATATGGTATGTCAACTGACTTATTGAAAAACATATTATTCCCTTCGGATTTAAAGAAATTGGATTTGACCGAGCTTCCAAAATTAAGTGAGGAGCTCAGGCAATTTATAATTGATATTGTTTCTACTAATCCCGGACATTTTGGAGCTAGCTTAGGTGTAGTTGAGCTAACCGTTGCATTACATTATGTTTTCAATACTCCTTATGATCGAATTGTTTGGGATGTTGGACATCAGGCATATGGTCATAAAATACTAACAGGTCGTCGTGAAGAATTTCATACAAACCGCAAATATAAAGGCATTAGTGGATTTCCTAAGATTTCAGAAAGCGAGTATGATTCCTTTGGTGTAGGACATTCATCTACTTCAATATCTGCTGCTTTAGGAATGGCAAAGGCCGCAGTATTTAATAAAGAAGAAGATCGGCAAATTGTTGCTGTTATTGGAGATGGTTCAATGACCGCTGGATTAGCTTTTGAAGGATTAAACAATGCAGGGATTGAAAAAACAAACCTTCTTGTTATTCTTAATGATAATAACATGGCAATCGATCCCAATGTGGGAGCTCTTAAAGAATATTTACTTGATATTACAACATCGAAAACTTACAATAAACTTAAGAATGATGTTTGGAACTTGTTAGGCCATCTAAACAAACTTGGACATAATTACAGAAAATTAGCACAACAAATAGATAATGCAGTAAAATCATTATTACTTCGACATAGTAATTTATTCGAATCATTAAATTTCAGATACTTTGGTCCTGTCGATGGACATGATGTTGTGTATTTAACTAAACTATTAACTGATCTTAAAGATATAAAAGGGCCAAAGTTATTACATGTTGTTACCCAAAAAGGAAAAGGATTTAAACAAGCCGAATTAAACCAGACTACATGGCATGCTCCGGGTAAGTTTAATAAAGATACCGGGGAGATTTTAAAAATTAAAACAGATGAACCGCTACCGCCAAAATATCAGGATGTTTTTGGACACACAATATTAGAATTAGCAAAACAAAACGAAAAAATTGTTGGAATTACCCCCGCAATGCCGACAGGGTCATCGCTAAATATAATGATGAAGGAAATGCCGGAACGAACTTTTGATGTTGGTATTGCCGAGCAGCATGCTGTAACTTTTTCTGCGGGTTTGGCGGTTGAAGGAATGTTGCCATTCTGTAATATTTATTCAACGTTTATGCAAAGAGCTTATGATCAGGTTATTCACGATGTTGCCATTCAAAATTTAAATATTGTATTTTGTCTCGATCGTGGTGGATTAGTTGGTGATGATGGTGCAACACATCATGGTGTTTATGATTTAGCTTATATGCGGAGCATACCTAATATTACTGTTTCTGCTCCAATGAACGAAGAAGAACTTCGTAACCTGATGTATACTGCTCAACTACTAAATAAAGGACCATTTTCAATTCGTTACCCAAGAGGGAGAGGTGTGATGCCGGAATGGAAAACTCCATTAAATGAAATACCCGTTGGTAAAGGCCGATTGGTAAGAAAAGGATCGGATATTGCTATTTTGTCTATTGGTCATATAGGAAATTATGTTGTTGAAGCATCTAAAGAATTGGCTAAAAAGCATATTGATGTGGCGCATTACGATATGAGGTTTGTAAAACCAATTGATGAAGAAATTTTACACGAAGTTGGAAAGAGTTTTAAAGCTGTTATAACTATTGAGGATGGTGCAATTGTTGGAGGATTTGGAAGTGCTGTACTTGAGTTTATGAGTGAGAATGGATATTCAATAAATATAAAACGTTTAGGTGTTCCTGATCAGTTTATAGATCATGGTACTCCCCAGGAATTACATCGGGAATGCGGTTTTGATGTTGAGGGCATTATTAAAACAGTTAAATCGATGATTCAACCAAACATATTGTCGAATGCAGGGTAGTTTTGTGTCGGAAAAGTTTGCGTATTTCAAACAATTCTATATTTTTGCATTCCTTAAGTTTACCTGCCTGGATGGCGGAATTGGTAGACGCGCTGGTCTCAAACACCAGTGAACGCAAGTTCGTGTCGGTTCGATCCCGACTCCAGGTACAATACATAAACGGAGCCCTCACAATGAGGGTTTTTTTATATCTTTATGCGTGTTAAATAAGCTATTATGAGTAAAGATAATTCACTACATCCATATAACGAAAAACAAACTGAGTACGATAAAAGGTATCTTGAGATGGCTCAAATCTGGGCAAAAAATTCGTACTGTAAGCGTCGACAGGTTGGGGCTCTTATAGTTAAAAAGAAAATGATAATTTCTGATGGTTATAATGGTACTCCTTCGGGATTCGAAAATGTATGTGAAGATGAAAATTCTAAAACAAAACCATATGTTTTGCATGCCGAGGCAAATGCAATTACAAAAGTTGCCAAATCGAATAATAGCTCAGAAGATGCTACATTATATGTTACAACATCGCCATGTTTAGAATGCTCTAAACTAATTATTCAGGCAGGTATAAAAAGGGTTGTTTTTAGTGATAAATATCGTATTGAAGACGGTTTAAGATTATTGGAAAGAGCAAACATTGAAATTAAACACATAGAATTATAATAAATAAAAATTATGTCTGGGAAATTGAACAAAATATATTTGCCAATAATTTTTGCGATTGTTTTAGTTGCAGGTATTTTTCTGGGGAAAGCATTAAATAATAATCCACACAGGAGTTACGCAAACTTATATCAGGTAAATGATAAACTGGGAAGAATAATCGATTATATTGAAACCCGGTACGTTGATACTGTATTCAGATCAAACCTGGAAGAATCGGCTATACCTGCAATGCTTGAGGAATTAGATCCACATTCTATTTATATCCCTGCCGAAGAAATGAAAAGTGTGAGTGAAGATATGCGTGGTAATTTCGAAGGAATAGGTGTGGTTTTTAATCATCAAACAGATACAACTATTATAATAAGTGTTATTACCGGGGGGCCTTCTGATAAAGTCGGAGTACTTGCCGGTGACAGAATTATAATGGTAAATGATTCGTTAATTGCCGGTCAGAATATCTCAAGCAACGATATTGTAGGCATGCTTAAAGGCGAAAAAGGGACAACAGTTAAAGTAAGCCTTGAAAGGAAGAATGTTCCTGAATTAATTGATGTTGAAATAATTAGAGACAAAATACCTTTATATAGTGTAGATGTTTCCTATATGGTTGATGAAGAAATAGGTTACATTAAAATAAATCGCTTTGCCGAAACAACTTTTAAAGAATTTGTTGAGGGAGTTGAAAAGTTAAAAGATCTGGGCTTGAAAAAACTGATTCTCGATTTAAGAGGAAATACAGGAGGCTATATGGTTGCAGCAACCAATATAGTTGATCAGTTTCTTGATGCCGGCAAAATGATAGTTTATACTCAGGGAAGGACAAGTCCTAAACAAGAAATTTATTCGACAGCACGTGGAATTTGTAAAGATATTGAAATAGTTGTTTTGCAGGATGAGTTTGCAGCATCTGCAAGTGAAATTTTAGCGGGAGCTATTCAGGATAATGATCGAGGTACTATTATAGGCCGTAGGTCTTTTGGTAAGGGATTGGTACAAGAGCAATACCCTTTATCCGACGGATCTGTTATTCGACTTACTATTGCGAGGTATTATACACCTACAGGCCGTAGTATTCAAAAACCATATAGCGATGATAAAAACGAATATTATAATGATTTAAATGAAAGATATTCTAACGGAGAATTTTCTGAAGTGGATAGTATTCATTTTACTGATTCCTTAAAATTTGTAACTCCGGGAGGAAATATTGTATATGGTGGTGGAGGTATTATGCCAGATATTTTTGTTCCTCTTGATACTACCGGATATTCAAAGTATTATGCCGAAACGGTAAGAAAGGGCTTGTTATATAATTTCGCTTTTGAATATGCAGATGAAAACAGGACTGTGTTAAATAAATATAAAGATGCTAAAGCCATAGATAATTATCTTGAATCAATTGATATTTTTGATCAGTTTGCAAGTTATGCCGAGCAAAAAGGTGTGCTAAAAACTACAAAAGGATTTAAGTATTCAAGACATTTGGTAAATACTCAGCTTAAGGCAAATATTGCCAGAAATATTATTGATAATAGCGGTTTTTATCCTATTATTAAAGATGTTGATGCAACTTTAAAAATAGCAATACAACATTTAAAATAAAAATCAGAAAAGGATTAAATGAGTAAATAATTACAGGTATTATTTGCTCTTAATCAGTATTTTATTATTAACCTGAGTTCGGTATAAGAATT
>JAUWQL010000140.1 GCA_030611105.1 Bacteroidales bacterium | reverse complement strand
TGCTTGACGGAAGCAACGATCAGTGCTTTTCTGAATGGGCTTTGGAAATGCTAACACAATGGCACAATAACGATCCTGTGAGTCAAAAAGAAATTGATAGAAATGATGCTGTTTATGCAATTCAAGATAACCGCAATCCTTTTATTGATCATCCTGAATATGTTGCTGAAATTTGGGGTGGTGCAGTATTAAATAACCCGCCTGTAATTTCGAATGTAGAAAACAATCCAACAAATCCTACATCATCGGATGCTGTGAGTATTTCTGCAACAATTACCGATAGTGACGGGAATATAACAAATGCTGAGTTACATTGGGGATTAAGTTCCGGATCGTTAGCAAACACTATTGCTATGTTGGTTTCATTGGGAGATACTTATACTTCTAACTCAGATATTCCAACGCAAACAGATGGAACAACTGTTTATTACGAAATTGAAGCAACTGATGATTCTTCTGATGTTACTACAAGTTCAGAAAATACTTATACCGTTGATGATAACTCTACAGTAACAATCTTCGAGGAAGATTTTGAAACAGCAACTCTGGAATCGCCGATTACCATAAATGATTGGATATTATATGATGAAGCAGGAACGGCTACATGGTTAGGCAAAGAATATAATTCAAATAAGTATGCCCAAATGACGGCATATTTAAGTGGCGAAACATCAAACATTTCATGGTTAATTACACGTGAAATAGATCTAACTGGCATTGCTTCGGCAACATTTAGTTTTATTAGCAAAGATGGTTATAATAATGGTGATCCTGTTGAGGTTTTTATCTCAACAGATTATACAGGAACAGGTGATCCAAATGGAGCTACATGGAATAATTTAAATCCGACCTTGGCTACGGGGTCTTCATCTGGCTATGCATCAAGTTTTACAGAATCTGGGAATATTGATATCTCAAGTTATTGTGGTAATTCTATATACATTGCTTATAAATATACTGGTGGAGATCCATCACTAACAACTACTATGCAAATAGATGATATTTTAATTGTTGGCAATACTTCATCGTCAAATATTGCACCTGAAATTTCAGGAATATCAATCAATCCGACTTCACCAACCGAAGAAGAGGATGTTACAATTTCTGCAATCATAATCGATTCAGACGGGACAATTACTTCTGCAAATATTAAATGGGGCACATCCACGGGAAATTATCCAAATACAGTTTCAATGACTAATACAGATAATGATTATTCAGGTGTAATTTTATCTCAACCAGGAGGAACAACCGTTTATTATATTATTGAAGCAACAGATGATGAACCGGAAACAACGCAATCAAGCGAGAATAGTTTTGCTTTTAATACAACAGGGAATGAATTACCACAGATTACGGACATAGATTATAATCCAACTAACCCGGAAAGCACAGAGTCTGTAAGTGTTTCTGCAACAATTACCGATTCAGACGGATCAATTACTACAGCAGATATAAAATGGGGCACATCCACAGGAAATTATCCAAATACGGTTTCGATGTCAAATTCCGGAGATGATTATACAGGCGTAATTCTAGCTCAGGCTGATGAAACTCATATTTATTTTGTTATATATACCGTTGATAATGATGGTGGTTCAGTACAATCATCTGAAAATGATTATGTAGTTGATGATCCAAATGTTTTGCCGGATATTACTGGTGTAGATTTTACACCAACCGATCCTGAAAGCACAGAAACTGTAACAGTTTCAGCTACAATAACTGATTCTGACGGTACGATAGCTTCAGCTACAATTAAATGGGGAACAACTTCAGGAAATTATAACAATAATGTTACTATGAGTGCTGATAACGATGTATATTCAGGGATGATTCCGGCTCTGTCGGATGGTACTCATGTTTATTTTGTTATACATACCGTTGATAATGATGGAGGTTCAGTACAATCTTCTGAAAACGATTATGTAGTTGATGATCCAAATATTTTACCTGAAATTTCTGGTGTAGATTTTACACCAACAGATCCTGAAAGCACAGAATCTGTAAGTGTGTCTGCAACCATAACCGATTCTGACGGATCAATTACTACAGCAGACATTAAATGGGGAACATCCACAGGAAATTATCCAAATACAGTTTCAATGTCAAATACCGGAGATGATTATTCAGGTGTAATTTCTACCCAGGCTGATGGAACAGAAGTGTTTTTTGTTATTGAAGCTGAAGATAATGAGGCCGGAATCACATTAAGTTCTGAATTAAATTATACAGTTGAAGACCCTGAGAATCAGGCTCCTGTAATTTCAGATGTAATACTTGATCCTTCCAGTCCGACAGAGGATGAAAACCCTATTGTTTCTTGTATTGCAGACGATGCAGATGGCTCTGTTGAATCAGTTGTTTTAAAATGGAAACGGGGAACAGGCGATTATACTGATGTAAATATGAATTTCTCAGGAGGACGTTATTATGGACAAATACCTAAACAATCTGTTGGCGAAACTATTTATTTCTCGATAATTGCGGAGGATAACGAAGGCTTACAAAGTAATTATGAAGGCAGTTACGAAATTTCAGAGTCAAATAGTATAAATGATTTGGGAAACAGCAACCTTAGGATTTATCCAAATCCCACAATAAATAATATAAATATAGAACTTATAGAGTCGGGTTTTATTAACTCGATAAAGGTTTATAATCTTATTGGTGAAAAAATGCTTGAAATAAGCAATTTAAATGTTGCTAAGTATACCATTGAATTAAGCCGATTTCCAAAAGGAATGTATATAATACAAATAAATGATTCAGAAAATAGCATTGTAAGAAAAGTGATGCTAAAATAAAAGTAAAATTAACACCGCATACTTCCTGAAAATCTGAGTAAATCAATTTTATTAGTTTACGAAAACACGGTACTGGCAAAAGCTAACAATAAGCTTGTTAGTTTTTGATTTTTAAAATTAAGTGTTAATTATCTTTTTCGAGCTCAATGTCTAAAATATCTCCGGGCTTGCATTTTAATTTTTTGCAAATAGCTTCAAGTGTGGAAAATCGAATTGCTCTGGCTTTGCCACTTTTTAAAATGGAAAGATTAGCAATTGTAATATCAACTTTTTCAGATAGCTCTGTAAGCGACATTCTTCTTTTAGTAAGCACTCTGTCTAATTTTGAAATAATTGGCATATCATGAAAGTATTAAATTAGAAATTCTTGTTCTTTTCTCATTTCCAAGCCGATTCGGTAAATCTCAGCAACAACAAAAATAATGAGCGCCCAGAATAAGTCAATTGTAGCATCAAAATTAAGTCGTAAGTCAAAAGATTTCTCAAATATATGTATTTTTTCAAACCACAAATACTTCAAAATAAGCGGATAAATCATTTCTAAAATAGCGGATAATAGTACAGCAAAAGCAATTTTACGAATTCGCCAAATATTTTTATGATGATAAGGATTTTCGTCCTTCAAAGAAGAACGAATGGATTTGAATATTTTCCAAAGCATTAAAATTACATAAAATGCTATAACAAGAATAGAAACAAAAAACAGATAATTCAAAATACCCGCAAACCCATATTTATTATTAACATTAAATGATACATACGCTTCATCCACTAAAATATCATACTGATTCCCATTTTTCAATTCTAAAGAAGCATTTTCCGATATTTTTATAGGGACTTCAACTACAGGGAAGAAAGGTTCAAAATCGGGGCTGAATAAGGTTAAAAAGAAAAAGAGTATAGAGAGCAAAATAGTAATTCCTCCAATTCCAAGTAAAACAGTTAATATGCCGTATATTAATCCAATTACTTTTTTGTTTTTGATTCTTTGATTTTTCATAAATTTAATAATTCTTAAAAAGTTACAACAAAAGAAAAAAAAATTATGGAAAAACAATAAAAATTAATTAATAAAATATTTTATCAATTAAAATAAGTATCAGAATGTCATTAATATAACTCTTTGCATACAAGGGCTCTTAGTATGTAAATACAGATGAATTAGAACATGTTATAAAAGCTCACAATAAAATTTTTAATAAAAAGTTTTGCAAATCATTGAAGTTTTGTTTAACTTTTCGAATCAAAATTTACATTTTTGGGTAATTGTAAACCTTTATAAATTATGGAAAAAGACATTTTATTAGTTCCCTGGGATTTTACGGAAGTAGCTGAATATGCATTACAGCACGCCATTAAGGTTGCTAAAAAACTGAACAATCAGGTTACTTTAATTCACGTTGTAAAAACTCTTAAAAAGGGAGAAGAAGCTCTTGATGAGCTAAATAAAGATATAGAAAAACTTAATGAAAAGTATGGTGTAGAACTACATCCTTTAGTCTTAGAAGGAAGTTTGTTCCATGTTATTTCTGATTATGCGTCAGAAAATAATGTAAGCATGGTAGTCATGGGAACACATGGAATAAAAGGGATGCAAAAATTTACAGGAAGCTATGCTTTAAAAGTAATTGTAGGCTCTAAAATCCCGTTTATTGTAGTACAGGAGCCTCCTTCTAAAAAAGATGTCTTTAAAGATATTGTATTCCCTCTTGACTACAGAGCCGAAGCAAAACAGAAACTTCAGTGGGCGTTATTTTTGGTTAAATATTTTGATGTTAAGATTAATATTATAATTCCAACCCTAAAAGACAAGTCTTTAAATACAAAATTGATGGGCAATGTTCATTTCGCAGAAAAAATTCTCGATAAATATGATTGCGACTATGAGTTACATAAAATCGAAGGACATGATTCTGCTAAAGAAACAATTGACTTTGCTCAAAAGATAGATGCTGATATGATTCTTATAATAACCACCAAAGGAATTGGACTTACCGATTATGTGTTAGGAGCACAGGAACAATATATTATTGCTAATACAGCTAAAATACCGGTAATGGTTGTGAACCCGAGAACAGATCTTAGTCGTTATGGATCTTTTAGCGCTACCGGGGGATAAAAACAATTAAATAATAAAATAAAATAGTATCGAACAAGGAGTTATGCTCCTTGTTTTTTTATGCGATTTTGGTATTTGAATTCCCAAAATTCGTTAAAAAAATATATTTTTGCCACATATTTTGTGCTCAAATAATTTAAAAATCTATAGCAATGACATTAGTTACAAAAGAAAAATTTCTTTCAAAAGAATGGTTTTATAGCTATACCCTTATAGCTATCGGCTCTTTTATATTAGCTGCCGGATTTGTATATTTTATAGACCCTCACAAAATTGTACCGGGAGGAGTTTACGGGATAGGTATTGTTGTTAAAAATATGACAGCCGAAATTATGGGTAATGGTATTAAAATACCATTTATTAGCGAACCTATATTTAAAGATGGTTTAGGTATTGGTATTGTTGGATTGATGCTTAATATTCCATTAACTATTCTGGGTATTAAGATGCTGGGACCGCGGTTTGGAGTAAAAACAATAATTGGTTTTGTGTTAACTTCTATTTCCATTGATTTTCTGGATGCCGGATTTAGCGGAGCATTGGTCGATGATGTTTTATTGTCGTGTGTTTTTGGAGGAGTTTTAATAGGATTTGGCTTGGGATTAATTTTTAAATCAAAAGCAACATCGGGAGGTTCTGACATAATTGCTATGATTGCAGTCAGATATACAAAAATGTCATTGGGCCTATTACTGATAATTGTGGATTCGGTCATCGTGTTGTTTGGTTTATTGATATTTAAAGACTGGAAAATTCCTCTATATTCCTGGATTGTTATATATATTACAGGAAAAGTTATTGATGCAACCCTTCAGGGTATAAGTTACGATAAGGCATTATTTATTATCTCAGATAAATATGAGGAGATAAGAGACAAAATCATTAAAGACTTAAACAGAGGGGGGACATTAATAGATGGTGTTGGAATGTACAAAGGATTAGATAAGAAAATTATTTTTACAAATGTTAACAGAAGAGAACTGACTATTTTACAGGATTTTATTAAAGATATAGATCCGTATGCTTTTATGACGGTTATTGATGCCCACGAAGTGCTTGGGAATGGTTTTAAGCCAATTCGCGAGACTTAGAAAAACAAAAAAAGGGGCTGTCAAATACTTTTTCAACAGCCTCTTTTATATTTGCTTATTTAGTGTAGCTTAAATTAATAAAATCAATATAATTAGAATGATGATCGCCAAACACTTCTAATGATTCTCCAACAATTTTATAGGTGCTTTTTTCGCCGGCGATTTTACTGAATAATATTTCATATTCTTTTTTATTTTCATCAATCATAATGATATGTGAGAGATTGTCATGAATATCAGCAGCTAATTTTTTCTGGCAAAGAGGACAGAAAAAATCATACTTTTCTCCTTCCTTAGTTACAAAAGCATCATTTTTTTTAGTGGTGTAGTTACCAATTTCCTGGCTAAAAAGAACTAATCCGGTATCGCCATGTTTGGTTTTTGCCGATAAAACAATGTATTCTCCTACATTTAAGTAGCCTTTGCAACGGGGACATATAAAGTTTTGTTTCATAAAAACACCTCCTTTTAGTTTGAATTAGCCTAAGGTTAGTAAATATTTTTTAACAAGGTTGTTTATAAGATATTATACGGAATTAATTAAATTTAGTTTTATATTTATTTAGAAATTATTGTTTTATGAATTTATAGGTATAGGTATTTTTACGTGAAATTCCTTTAACAAAATATACTCCATTTGATAAATCAGAAATGTTGACAGGAATCAGGTTCGAATTAGAAGTTATGGTTTTTATTAATCTCCCACTTAAGTCCAGAATTTGAATTTGTTTTTCCTGCGAATATAGTTTCACATTAAAACGGATGTTAATTGTTTCGTTTGCCGGATTAGGAAAAAAACTAAAGAGAGATTTATTATTCCCAGGAGGACCAACGGAATCAACCATTCCTTCTTCATTTAAAATCCAATTGTCTGGGTCAACAATGATGTTTGTTACAGTTTTAGATAAAGGGATTATAAAAGTTTCAATATTACCTGATTGATAAAGTCTTAAATTTGTATCTCCGGCAGAAAAACAAACTTTAAAATCTACGAATAATTGAAAAACAGGAGTTTCGGTTGATGAAGTTGACTGATTAACAGTCATAAATAAAGTATCATTTAACTGAGTGTATTCCACATCAAAACGAGGATGTCCTTTACCATAATACCATTGATCAAAAAACGGATCAAAATTTATTCCCGTGCTGGATTCAACAGAGTTTTTAAAATCATCGCCTGTTGCAACGCTATCTCCATATTCAGACAAATAATTTCTTAGTGAGGCAAAAAACAGATTGTCATTATTTATTTCATGGCGAATCATATGAATAATTGCCGCTCCTTTTTTATATGATAAACTATGATTAAAAATTCGGGATTCATAAAATGCTTCTTCGAAAGGAATATATATGCTTCTGTTTGGCTCTTCAAAAGCTTTAGAGTGAGCATGTTCCATCCATCCTGATGCATGTTCGACTGACTGTAAGTTTTCTAAAGCAACATACTCAGTATATGATGCAAAACCTTCATTAATCCATATATCCTGCCATGTGGCACAAGTAACATAATCACCAAACCACATATGTCCTAACTCATGAGCAACAAGGTAATATCCAAAATTACCAATAGTTGTCATTGTTTGGTGTTCCATTCCTCCACCCAGCTCGGTCAAACAATGTCCGTATTTCTCATTTGCAAAAGGATAAAGTCCAAATTTATCACTAAATAATTCTATAAAGTTTATAGTTTCGTCAATGTCCGATTTGTAATAATACAAACAGTCGTTACCGTCGTAAATATAGTTCTGAATTAAAACAGGGTTGCTACCTTCCGGATTTGCATAAATAGAATAATCCTGGTATTCTGAAACCGCATACGAGATTAAGTAATAATTAATTGGATAAAAAGTTTTCCATTCGAATCGTTTCTTATTATTAGCTAAATCAACTTCGCTGGTTAATAAGCCATTTGATCCTGCTTTACAATCGTCATCACAAGTTAAAAATATATATGCAGAATCAATTTTATCTGACAAAACCTGTTTACAGGGCCACCATTCATATGCATGAAAAGATTCGGATAAAGTCCAGGTAACATTTTTATCCCAAACAGAATTATATGCAGTGCTAACTCCACGGCCATCAGGATCGGGTATGCCGTTGTAATAAATTTGCGCTGTAAAATCCTCGTTGATTACTAATGGTGAATCGAATATAAATTCAATGGTATTTTCGGAATGATTTCCAATGACTTTTTTATTATTAATGAAAATAGAATCAACCGTCATATAATTACTGAAATCAAAAACAAGAGTATCTAAGGTTTTTACAACTTTTGCCTGAATGGTAACATTTCCTGAAACAGAAGTTGATTGATCAGAAACTTCAATATCCAGTTTCACAAAACAAATGTCGTATTTATCCATTAAAGGGTTATAGTACAGGTTGATATCACTTTTCAATCGTGATTTGTACAAACTCTTATAAGAGTCAGGATTAATCGTTTGCCCGAATAATTGTACTGTTGCAAATACGAATAATACAAGCAAGAAATTTTTCATAAGGTATAAAGTTTATTAAATCAAAGGTATCAATAATTCAATAACTATCGGGAGAGTTTAATGTATAAATATGATTAATGAATCGCAAAACTCCATAATAACAAATTATTATTTGACTGATATACAAAGTTTTCTTAAATTTATATAAAATAAAAACTTTGTAAGATGAGACAAAAAAGAATCAAAGTTAAAGGGAAAGAAGTTTCATACTATGAATCAAGAGATAGCGGTCATCCTGTTGTGTTTGTTCATGGCATGTCATCTTCATCTGCAATCTTCATCCGACAACTTATCGACTCGGTTTTATCATATCAATTTCGTTTTATTGCTCTGGATTTAATTGGTCATGGCAGTTCCGAGTTTTCGGACAAGTCTGAAGAGGATTACACTATTGCAGGATTAAGCGATTTTTTAATTCATTTTAACAATGAACTGAATTTAAAAAATGCTGTTTATGTTGGACACAATACAGGCGCAAACATTATTCTTGAAGCATTTAGCAAGCTAAATAATCCTCAGGGTTTAGTTATGCTTAGTGCGGTTCCTTTTTCAAATCCAATTTCAGATGAGATGTATTTAAAAAACACATTACTGGATTTCTTTTCAAAGGCAGGAATTGATGATAGCGAAGTTCATCAGTTGGCGAGTCTTTTTGTTGAGGAGAAAACGCAATACCCGGAATTTATACCGGAGATAATAAGAAAAGTCGATTTAAAAACCAGGGAATATTTATTTGAATCAATTAAAAAAGGCAAGTTTAAAGATCAGTTAGAAATAGTAAAGGAAATTACGGTTCCCGTTGCGGTTTATTATGGAGAATATGATCAAATAATCAACTTTGATTATTTAAATTCAATTGATATTCCAACAATCTGGAGAAATTTAATTCAAATAATAAGAGAAGTTGGACACATATTGTTTTATGAAAGCCCGGCAGATTTTAATATTAGTTTTGAAACCTATTTACATACCGTTTTTGATAAATAAACAAACTGTTCTTTTGGCTAAATTTATTTTTATAAGCACATTTTAACTTTTTTTTGCTATAAAAGAGAATGTTTTACTAAATTATAAAAAATCACTAATAATTTAAATTATGAAATTGGGGTGTTTACATATAAACAATTATATTTGCCTATAAAATAAATAAGTATGGAAATATTTAAAGGAGAAAACTTCATAGAATTTACTGAACGTTT
>JAUWQL010000182.1 GCA_030611105.1 Bacteroidales bacterium | reverse complement strand
TTCTGCGACGTCTTTCTGACGTGCTCATTTTTAATTGTTCTCTTCTTACCATTTTCCCACTTTTTAAGTTTAAATTTGTTCTTAAAAGTGGTCAACTTATTTCAGGCATTGACAAGTTTCAGATTTCTTTTAACCTACATCTACGGCATTTTTATTTATGTATTATTTTGTCTTGATACTAATTTCTGAATACTAATAAAGAAAATCATTATACGGATACCGGATTGCATGAATTTCTTTTACTTTATCGTATAGCATTTGCTTAAAAATATCGACGTTTTCTTTTTGCTTTGCTGAAATAAATATGCAATGTTCATTGTTTTTTGCCATCCATGTTTTTTTCAGTTCTTCGAGAGAATAATTGGCCTTAGTCTTAGGTGTTAAATCATCTTCATCCTTTTTATCATAAGTATATGCATCGATTTTGTTAAAAATAATATATGATTCTGTATCAACCGCACCTATCTCTTTTAAGGTTTCTTGTACAACATGAATTTGTTCTTCGAAATTAGGATGTGAAATATCAACTACATGTAATAAGATATCCGATTCGCGAACTTCATCTAACGTAGATTTAAAAGATTCGACTATACTATGCGGAAGTTTTCGAATAAACCCAACTGTATCGGATAGCAAAAAAGGTAAATTGCCAATTACCACTTTTCTTACTGTTGTGTCCAGGGTAGCAAAAAGCTTATTTTCGGCAAAAATATCCGACTTACTCAACATGTTCATTATGGTCGATTTACCAACATTGGTATATCCAACCAATGCAACCCGAATCATTTTACCCCTGTTTTTACGCTGAGTTGCTTTTTGCTTATCAATTTTTTTAAGCTGCTCTTTTAACCGGGCTATTTTATCACGAACAATACGACGGTCGGTTTCAATTTCCGTTTCACCAGGTCCGCGGAATCCAATACCTCCACGCTGACGTTCAAGGTGAGTCCACATTCCTGCTAATCGTGGTAAAAGATATTCATATTGTGCAAGTTCAACTTGTGTTTTTGCATGTGCTGTTTGTGCTCTTTTTGCAAATATATCCAGTATTAAATTTGTACGATCTAACAGTTTACATTGAAGAACCTTCTCAATATTTCGAAGCTGAGTTGGTGAAAGATCATCATCGAAAATAACCAGATCAATATCATTATCCTTAACGTAATACTCTATTTCAGCTAATTTCCCTTCCCCTATAAATGTTCGCGTATTTGGAATATTTACCTTCTGAGTAAATTGTTTTACAGGGATAGCTCCGGCAGTTTCAGTAAGAAAAGCCAATTCCTCGAGATATTCTTGTACTTGTTTTGAATCTTGTTCTTGATTTATTACTCCAACCAACACCGCATTCTCAGGCTTTGGAGTTGTATCAATATGTTTGGGCATCCTTTTTATTTTCAATTGATGATTTAAATTGTGGATGCAAAGGTAATAAATTTGTAATTAGCTAATAATGGATTTTATAAAAACAAAAAAGCTGGCATCACATCCCAGTAGCTATCGGGATCGGGTGCCAGCT
The DNA here is from genome assembly GCA_030611105.1 of Bacteroidales bacterium. Classification (GTDB taxonomy): domain Bacteria; phylum Bacteroidota; class Bacteroidia; order Bacteroidales; family UBA12077; genus UBA12077. Next base: position 5,114 of record JAUWQL010000182.1, on the reverse strand, counting down.
TTTTTACGAGTATTTTAACTTATTACTGAAGTTCAAATGCAATTATAATTCCGTACATTGCTCTTACATATCTTCCTGATTGAATAGCAGGATCCCACTTTGGTGAATTCTCGATTACTCTTAAAACTTCTTTATCGATAGAAGGATGTACGCCACGTAATATTTTAACCTGCGATAATGATCCATCTAAATCAACAACAAACTGAACCTGAACTTTTCCTGACAATCCACTTTCTTGAGCTTGAACCGGAAATTTAATGTTTTCTATTATATATTTTCTAAATGCATTATCGTCTTTACCCATAAATTTGGGTTTTTCGTGATAATTATAATAAATAGGTTCCTCAACAACCTCTTCAGGTTCTTCATAAATGGAAATATCCACTTTATCATCCCAATCAATTTCTGTATCTTGAAATATTGGTTCTTCTTCAATTATTACATCATCTTTTTCTATGATCAATTTTTCTATTGGAACTGGTGGCTTCACGACCTTTTCTTCAGGCTCTGGTCTTGTTACAGGAGGTAAATCTTCTATATCTATCCAGGTTGTTCTGTCATTTGATAATTTTTCAATCTTCACAGCTGATTTCCATTCAAATGCTACCAGGATTGCTGAGAGGGCAAGGATCAGTCCAATTTGAAAGAATATAGTTCTAAAATTCTCCAAATTTGCTTTTTTCGATTTTTTTGTTTTCATGGCATTGGGGTTTTAAGGTTAAACATTTTCTCCCCACAAATTCTCGCTAAAAGGCCGGCTTTTAATATAGTTTACGAAATCAAGCTTGAGTAGTTTCCCGATAGCTATCGGGATTAACTTTTTTTAACGAAAATTACCTTGCCTGTCCGGCAGGCAGGTTTTCTTCATTCTATTGAATTAACGTAACCGCGAAGCCTGATATTTTTAAACGTAAATTTTTTTAACAAACTTTAACTTTAGTGTGGTAATTATTAAATTGTGTTACTAATATTTTATGATGTTTTTTTCTTTATGCAAGGCAAAATTTGCAAGCATAGCCTCAGCTACGGTTAATAATTTTAACACAGCAGAAAGGGAGAAAGGGCGTGAAATAAGTAATGAATTTAGTAATTACCACACTAGTCATAAACAAAACATCCGAAGTTTTAACAACTTCGGATGTTTTATATTTTATCGTATAATTTTATTACTATTTAAATGCCGATCTTATTTTATCTGCAATTGCCTCAAATTCTTCTTCTGATAATTTTAATTTCGGGTTAGAAAAACAAGCATCAGCTTCGCTATTTAATGGAATTAAATGAATGTGAGCATGTGGCACTTCCAGTCCCAAAACAACAACACCTACACGCTTACATTCAATTGATTTATCAATAGCTTTTGCCACTCGCTTAGAAAAAACTGTTAAACCTTCTAATGTTTCATCATCTAAATCGAACAAATAATCGATTTCTTTTTTCGGAATAACCAGGGTATGTCCTTTTGCTAAAGGAAAGATATCTAAAAAAGCGTAATAGTTTTCATCCTCAGCAATTTTATACGAAGGAATTTCTCCATTAACAATTTTTGTAAATATTGAAGCCATGATTTATGTAGTTTATAATGAAATCTCAATAATTTCGAACTCCATCTTTCCTGAAGGTACATCCACTTCGGCTACATCGCCAACTTTCTTGCCTAACAATCCTTTCGCAATAGGAGTGTTTATCGACATTTTTCCTTCTTTCAAATTTGCTTCACTGTCTGAAACAATGGTATACTCCATTATTGTACCATTCTTTTTATTCTTGATTTTAACCTTATTTAAAATCTGAACCGTTGAAGTATCTAATTTTGATTGATCTAAAATTCTTGAATTTGCTAAAGAATCTTTTAATTTATTAATTTTCATTTCCAACATTCCCTGTGCTTCTTTTGCAGCATCGTATTCAGCATTTTCAGATAAATCACCTTTATCTCGCGCCTCTGCTATTTGCCGGGAAATATTTGGTCTTTCAACAGTCTCTAATTGTTCTAATTCCTTCTTTAACTTTTCTAACCCCTGTTCTGTAACGTAAGAAACTTTTGCCATTGTATTTACATTTTAAAATTTATGCTTTAAGCATCTATCAATAAATAAAGAAGAATTCCAAACCTGTTCGGAACTCTTCTTGTGTTTGCAAATTTAAACAAAAATTTACAAACACATAATATATCTCTTTTGTTATTTTCTTAACTAGCTGTTAATTAATCCAAAAGCATTAGTATTCTTTTCGATTAATAATTTCGGAATAAATTATTGCATCACGAAGGTTAAAATCTTCAATTATTGAATCTTTCTCTTCTTTTGTAATATCAGTATCTTTAATTGAATCTGAAAACACCTCACTTGTATCTTCATATTCAATACTATAAGGCGCATCTTTTTTATCATCCAGCATTTCAGGCGGAACAGAATCTAATATTTCCTCTTTTTCATATACATCAGTTTTTTCTTCTAATTCAGCTTCTGTTTCATATTCATACTCATCAAAATTCTGATTTTGTATTCCTAATTCTTCATTTAACAGTTGTGTAATATTTGATAAAAATGGTCTTTCCTTTCTCTCTATAGGATTTCCATTGTCTACAGGCGAAACCGTGCGAACATCTTTCTTTTTCTTCTTTCCAAGTACAGAAATTGCAAAAGCTACAATAGCTATGATTATGTATATTAAACTATCAAAAATATCATCCATAATTATTTTCTTTTTTTATCTCTTTTAAATATCCTTTTAAAAACATTTCCTTTACTTCGTCGTTTTCGTTTTTTTGAGAAAAGCCCATCGTCAGGTTTTGACTCCCGCTTAAAATTATCAAAAAATTTCCTAATTCTATAACTAAATGGCTTTTTATGAAATTCTTCCTTCCTCCAATTATCAGATTTTTTCTTATTAATATCCCATCTTTCCTTAGTGCTTGTTGCCTGAATGTTATACTGTCTTTTCCTGGCTTTTTCCTTGCTTTTTTTATTTTCTCCCTTTTTCTTTTTATTTAATCGTTCTTTATATTGAGTCGATTTTTCCATGCCGGTCATTGGCTTTTTCGAATGACACCCAGTTATTAGCAACAACATCAAAATTAAAAAGAACGTCTGCTTTAATTTGAAAAGCATTTGCTTATTTTTGTAATATTAATATTTCTTAATATGAGAATAATAATTTCAAAATCAAATTTAAGATTTTTTTTAATACCTATTCTAATACTACTAATTTTTGTTCGTTGTGACGAGGATGAAACCCCATTTCCTTATGTATATGTAAATGCTACAATTTATTTAAACGAACTTAATCTTGGTATCGGGGAACACGATTACGTTGAAGGTTATGGTGTTGGAGGATTAATTATTTATCAGAAAGGTATTAATGAATATCTTGCATTTGATGCTGCATGCACATACGAAGCTTCAAACGATTGTAAATTACAAGATGGCACTACTTTTACAAACATTCTGGAATGTCCATGTTGCGGATCAAAATTTTGGATGACAGGAGCAGACCAAGAAGGATGGGTATACAAGGGACCCGCTAATGTTCCGTTAAAAGAGTATAAATGCTCTTTTAATGATGCTAATACTTTGCGAATTACCAATTAAAACAAATAATAAACCTTGCAGATTTTATAAACCTACAAGGTTTTCTTTCAAAAATTAGAAATTAATTTATACTTCTATTGATTTTAATATCTGTAATGATCTGCTTTGTATGGTCCTTCAATTGGCACTCCTAAATACTCAGATTGTTCCGGTGTAAGTTTTGTTAATTTAACCCCAATCTGTTCAAGATGCAATCGGGCAACTTCCTCGTCAAGATGTTTTGGTAAACGATAAACATCGGTCTTAAATGATTTTTTCCAAAGTTCAATTTGAGCCAGTGTCTGGTTTGTAAATGAGGTGCTCATTACAAAAGACGGATGGCCGGTTGCACAACCTAAATTAACCAAACGTCCTTCTGCCAATAAGAATATTGCGTGGCCATCAGGAAATACATATTTATCAACCTGTGGTTTGATATTTATTTTATTAATTCCAGAATAATTTTCTAACTGGTCAACCTGAATTTCATTATCAAAATGTCCAATATTACATACAATTGCATTGTTTTTCATTTTTTCCATGTGGTCAGTTCTAATTACATCACAATTACCGGTTGCCGTAACAAATATATCGCCTTCTTTGACTACATTTTCTAAAGTTCTTACTTTAAAACCTTCCATCGCAGCTTGCATTGCACATATAGGATCGATTTCTGTAATAGTAACATTAGCTCCGTAAGATTTCATAGATTGAGCACAGCCTTTACCAACATCACCATATCCACAAACAACAACATTTTTACCGGCTATCATAACATCAGTTCCTCTTTTGATCCCATCTGCTAATGATTCTCTACATCCATAGAGATTGTCAAATTTTGATTTAGTAACAGAATCATTTACATTAATTGCTGGAAATAATAGTGTTTTATCTTGCATCATTTCATATAATCTATGCACACCTGTTGTTGTCTCTTCACTAGCACCTTTTAGTACTCCTGCTATTTTATGCCATCTATTTGGATATGATTTTAAATCTTCTAAAATTGTTCTCTGTAATATTGCTTTCTCTTCATTTTCTGTTGTTATTTTTGGAATCTTACCTGTTTTTTTATATTCCTCTTCAAATTTATATCCTTCATGTACAAATAAAGTTGCGTCTCCACCGTCATCGACAATTAAATCCGGACCTTCATTTTCATTAAATAATAAAGCCTGTTTTGTTGACCACCAATATTCTTCCAATGTTTCACCTTTCCATGCGAATACGGGAATTCCTTTCTTGGCAATATAAGCGGCGGCATGATCTTGAGTTGAATAAATATTACAACTTGCCCATCTAACTTTGGCGCCAAGTTCAACAAGCGTTTCAATTAACATTGCCGTTTGAATTGTCATATGTAAACTGCCGGTAATTTTTGCACCTTCTAAAGGTTTTTTCTTACCATATTTTTTTCTGACACTCATCAATCCTGGCATTTCACTCTTTGCAATTTCAATCTCTTTTTTACCAAATTCCGCTAACTTTATATCTGCAATTTTATATTTCAGTTTTTTATTCATAACTTATTAATCTCCTTTT
>JAUWQL010000102.1 GCA_030611105.1 Bacteroidales bacterium | reverse complement strand
AAAATATGCAATACCACATTGCGAGCAGACCATAAATTTCATTCGTTAAATTTTAGTTTAATTAACTAACGCCTCAGGGTAAAGTAAAAAGTGCTTCCTTTGCCTTCTTCGCTCCCAACCCAAATTTTATCGCCATTTTTTTCAATTAGTTCTTTGCACAAAATCAATCCTAAACCGGTTCCTTTCTCACTTTTAGTTCCAAGGGTAGTATAATCCACATCTATATCGAAAATTTTATCTATTTTGTCTTTTGGAATTCCAACCCCGGTATCTTTAACGGAAACTATAATATAGGCATTATTATTAATATCATTTTTTTCAATTTTTGCATTTACAGTTACCGAACCTCCTGAATAAGAAAATTTTATGGCATTACTGATTAAATTCCTGAAAACAGTCTGAATAACATTTAGATCGGCATTAATATTAAATTCTTCCGGTATTCCATTTATAAACTCAATTCTTTTTGATTTTAAATTCTCTTCAAATAGGACTACTACATCTTCAACAATTTTAAACAGGTTAATATTTTCATTCTTAATTTCTAATCTTCCTAGTTGACTACGCGACCACATTAAAAGATTTTCAAGCAATTTAAAGGTTCCATCAGCCAAATTATGCAGATTATCAAAAAAACCATGCATTTGATCTTTCGAAAGATCATCATAATTTAATTTTAGGAGTTCTGAAATCTGTAAGAAATTACCAATCGGGCTTCTCAAATCATGAGCTAATAATGAGAAGAACTTATCTTTTTGAGCGTTTGAGGCTCTTAATTCATTTTCGCTTATTTTCAGATTTTCATTTAACCTGTTTATTTCTTCAATTCTTCTCTCAAGATCATCATTTGCAGCATGTATTTCTTCATTAGTCGACCGTATTTCTTCATTCTGGACTGTAATTTCTTCTAATTGTTGATTAATTGTTTCCTCTGCTTCCTTCTGTTTTGTTATATCATGTGCAATACCTTCTACTGCAATAATATTTCCTTCAATATCAGTTAATGGTGTTTCTGAAACTTCAAATATGTGAATGTTTTTATGCGAATCATAAATTTCAAGTTCGTATGGTAACTGTTGAATCCCTTTTACTGAAAGTTCTGTTTTTTTATTAACCTCTTTATTAATCGGATTATCGGTTAAATATTTGGGGAAATGTGTTGAGAATTCTTCCTGAGAATAACCCAGTACATTTTTTATTGAAGGACTTATATACTCAAAAACTCCATCAACATTATGCCTGTAAAAGAAATATTCATGTTTAAGATTTTCTATTAAACTTCGGTATTTTTCTTCGCTTGATTTAAGAGTCTCTTGGATTTCACGCACTTCGGTAATATCATTATAAACTGCTATGGAGGCAAATTCATTTTCAAACACAATTGTAGAAATTGAAATATCGAGCCATTTTATCTTTTTTTGTTTTGTTATAATTTTAAGATTATACCGTAAGGTTGCTCCTTTCTTTTTTAGTTTATTATCAGAAAGTTCCCAAACAAAATCTTTCATATCCGGATGTATAATATCAAATGGGCTAACATTATCCATTTCATCAATATTATAACCTGTAATTTTTGCCCAGGCAGGATTTACATAAAAATATTTGTTTTTTCTTTGAATAGAAATACCGGATGGTGATAGTTCAGTAAGTTTTCTAAATTTTTCTTCACTTTTCTTAATTACACTTTCGGCTTTCTTTCTTTCAGAAATATCTCTTACCACAGCATGTGCGATATTTTTTCCATCTAAATTTATAGGAGATAATAAAACTTCACAATAGAAAAATACACCGTTTTTTTTCTTATGTACCCACTCAAACATCGGAATTTTTTTGTTTAGAGCATCTCCGATATATTTATTTGCCAGATTCAATGAATTTTTACCATCAGGTTGATACACCGGAGAGATATCAGCAGGATGAAGTTTTAGGAACTCTTCCTTTTTAGCATATCCAAAAATATCCAAAGCAGCCTGGTTGCAATCGAAAAATCCTTTAGTTGTCAGTAAAACTATAGCATCACGCGATGATTGAAACAAAGTTTTGAATTTTTCTTCGCTTTTCTTTAATTCTTCTGTCTGATTTTTTAATTGATATAATTTCTCAAAAGAGTCAATTTTTTCAAGAATTTGATCATATTTATTTTCTTGAATTAATTTACTTATTTCAGTTTTAAACTGTTGTAAAATATCGGAAAGTTTAGCCATAACAGCATCGATTCAAAATACAATACAATTTTAACAAATATTACTAGCATTGCCAATTAATTTTGACGAACTAACTTCTTAATTATTAATACAAACCGCATTACATTTACTCTCAATCGTTAACATCATGAAATATTCTTTCAAATAATTTCTAATGATTGAAACAAAAAAACTCCCTATCAAAAAATTAATAGGGAGTTTAAAAACAAATACTTTATTTTTTAATCAGCTAAGCTAATAAACTTTCTAAAATCCGATTCTCCGTGAAAATTAAAAAGCATTAAAACACTTTCATCGTCGCTTTCTACCAACATTAATAGCTCAGAAGTTCTTTTTGATTTTTTATTCATGATCATTCTTACCCTCTCGTCTCTCTCTTGTATTGTAATTACTTCAGCAAAGTTTCCATTTTTTATTCCTTCCTCCAATGCTGAGAAATCGTTATTGTGAAACCTGTTTTCGCAAATTACAATTTTCATATCATCAATTAATTCAAGAATTTCTCTGTCTTCTTCGTCCATATCGCCAAAGGCTAATCCTACTTTAATTAAAAAGGATGGTATAACTAATGTAAACTCACTATTTTTTCTTTGAAAATCCTTTACTACATCACTTAATGTTTCCTGTGCAATTAATGCAGGTGCAGTAAGTATCAAAATCATTAAAATTGAAACTATTCTTTTCATAATATCGCTCTTTAATTATTTAACTTTTCTAAAAGACGATTAAGAATTTAGTTTGTTACAGATAAATAAAATAGTAATTTTTAAACTAATATTTTTTTGGAGTTAGTAAAAACAGATTCCCGCTCCCGATAGTTATGTATTTCTTCACTATTTAGGTAACATTTCTTAAATTGTACCTATGACAAGTAAAGAACAACAAATTTTCAGCAATAAATGGCTATTGGTAATTAAAATCTAGGAAATGGCAAAATTCAAAGTTGCTTCGGCATGCACATCTGTTGTATCAATTAACGGAATATCAGTGTCTCTATCTGTAATTAATAAAGAAAGCTCTGTACAACCAAGAATAACAGCATCAACGGGATATTTACTAATTATTTCTAAAACAATATTTTTGCTTTGGTTTTCAACATCTCCTAAAATAAGTTCATTAAAAATGATATTATTAATCATTTCCTGTTCGGTATCAGTTGGTACAATTGCCTGAATGTTTTGTGCTTTTAATCCATTTTTATAAAATTCTTCTTTCATTGTATATACCGTTCCTAATAACAGTAATTTCCTATAACCATTCTTAATGGCATAATGTGCTGTACTATCGACAATACTTAAAAGAGGTATTGAAACTTTGTTTTCGATTTCTGAAAATACACGATGTGGTGTATTAGAAGCAATAACTGCAAAATCAGTCCCTGCCCTTTCTAAAGCATCAATTCCTTTTACAATTTCATTAATATAATCAGTCTGATCAGAATTGTTTTGATAATCTTTTAATCTCCCAAAATTCACACTAAACATAATAATTTCAGGATAATAATGATCCTGAGATTTTTGATAATGCTTTTCAATTATCTTTTTATAAAACAGTGCAGATGATTGAGGGCTAATACCACCCAGTATTCCTATTCTTTTATATTGTTGCATTTATTCTTAAATATTAAATCTTTCGACTCATAAAATATTTGTAGTATTTTTCAGATGCTTCGCCAAATTTTTCAATCTTTTCATCTGAAACTTTATAAGTACAATGTTCACCAGTAACTCCTGAAAAATAAATTTCATATTTATCCGAGTTTTCATCAACCATAATAATCTTCACTAATTTCTCATCAACATCAGATGCTGAAAGATTTGCGTGGCATATTGGGCAGAAAAAATCAACTTCATCGCCCTCTTCAATTTTAAAAGCCGGATGAAGTATGCTTGTGTAATCTCCAACCTTTGCGCTAAGGAGTATAATACCTGGCCTTTTATCTTTGTTAGTTATCGCGGTAAAAATTATTTTATCGCCTACCAATAAGTGACCATAACATTTTGGGCATATAAAATCTGTTTTCATAATATAGTTCCTCCAATTTTTATCTCATATAAGTTACGGAAAATAAATGTCTATTTCAAAATTTTATTACGCTTTGTATTTTTATAATTCCAATTATATGCTTATTTTTCGATTCCATTTTCAAAATCTCTAAATCATGAAAAAAACATTACTCCTTTTAAGTGTTATTTTACTAGTTGCAGGATGTGCATCAAAACGTTATACAAAAAAAGCAGCTAAATTCGAAGAAGCCGGATTGTATGAGGATGCTGCTGAATATTATTACCAGGCAGTAAAAAAGAAGGACTCGAATGTTGATGCCAAATTAGGACTAAGGAAAAATGGACAGATGGCACTAGATCGCAAACTTGCAGATTTTACATCGGCATATAAACAGTCGGATAATAAAAAAGCCGTATACAATTATCTTGATGCCGAAAAGTATTACAATAAGATTAAAGCGGTTAATGTTAATTTAGATTTTCCTGAATATCATAAAGAATATTATGCAGAAGCCAAATCCGATTATTTAAATAAAAAATATGCCGATGGTGTAGATAAATTAAATCGTGAAGATTTTTCTGCTGCATTAGCTGTTCTTGAAGAAATGAAAGGAATTGATGCTAATTATAAAGATGTAAAAGAGCTTTACATTACAGCCAAATACGAACCAATGTACCGTGATGCCAACCAATACCTGGAAACGGAATTATACCGTAAGGCATATTATACTTTTGAAACAATTATTAAAGGAGCAGGTAGTTATAAGCAATCTGTTGCTCTGAAAGACGAAGCGCAAGAAAAAGGTACTATAACTATTTTGGTCACTGACCTTTCATATACAAATTATAGGTATAGAGAAACTGCCGGTAAAATTACCTCTGATTTAAAAGGTAAATTAAGCGAGTTAAACAACCCGTTTTTAAAAATTATTGATCCATCATCATTAAATGTTAATATATATCAAAATGGACAAATGAATATGAAAGCAGCAAATCTTGCCGGAATTAAAAGTGTATTATCTGGTTCTGTTACTAGTGTTAGTTCAGTAAATGGGAAATTAAATAAAAATGAAAAAAGAGGATATCTCAAGATAGTAACGAAAACAAAAAATAAAGAAGGTGAGGAAGTAAAAACTGTTAAGTACCATAAAACAACTTATATGGAATATCAACAGGTTAATAAAGCTAATCTTGCTCTGAATTTTAAATTAGTATCTACTGAAGATAATTCGGTTATGGTGTCAGATATGATTAGTAATAACAAATCGGACAGAATTCATTATGCTACTTTCGGCGGAGATAAGAAAAAACTAATTCCGGGTTATTGGAAATATAAAGATCGTAATTCAAAAGGAGATGTTAAAAAAGACAATAAATCGGATATCAAAAAACTTCAAAACCTCTTGAAAGCAGATAAAAGCATTAAATCTGCACAAACATTATTGAATGAATTGTTGAGTAAGTCAGTAAATAAAATGACCGGAAAAGTTAATAAATATAATCCTGAGAACTAATGAAAAAATATTTAATAATTATTATCACTTTAATTTTAGCATCATGCGCTGCTAAAAAACAAGCAGCAGAATTTGAAGCTCAGCCCGAGTGGGTTAAACAAAAACCTATAATTTACGGATATTACATTGGTGTAGGTTCCGTAAAAAGAGTAGGAACTTCAGCTCAATACATTGCAAAAGCACGTCAGGAGGCATTAACAGATTTAGCAGAAAGTGTTTCATCTAACATTAGCTCAACTTCGGTATTACATAGTATTGAAACTGAATATGGTTTTGCAGAATCGTTCGATCAGCGAATACAGGTAAGTACTGATGATTACCTCGAAGGTTTTGATCCGGTTGACTTTTACGAAAACGAAGGCTCTTATTGGGTTTATTATAAGATAGCTAAAAGTACTTATCATGAGATGAAAGAAAAGAAAAAGAAGGAAGCAATTGCAACAGCTTTAGCTAAATACCAGTCGGGATTAGATGAGCAAAAAGTAAATAAACCAAAAGAGGCTTTAGCTTTTTATTTACAAGGATTGCAAGCCATAAAAAGATATTTAAGCGAAGAAACACCTACTCAATTAGATGGTAATAGTATTGATATTGGAAACGAATTATACTCAGCAACCAGCGAAATTCTTAATTCTTTAACAATAGAGTCTGCCACTAATAAAATTACTGTAAAAAGAGGTGAGAGTTTTAGTGAAAATCTGAAATTTTTGTTAAGCTATAACAATAAACCTGTACAAAGTATCCCAGTTGAATTTTCATATACAGGTGGCTATTTAAAAAAGGACAGACAAAATTCTGATATTAATGGATTCGTTCAGCTTGAACCCGAAGTGCTTTATTCGAGAAAAGGTAAAGAACAAATTACAGCAAGTATTAATTTAAAAAATCTTGCCCAAAAAGCAGTTGATGATTTATTCATTCGCGGGTTAATTTTAAAACGTAATTTAAAACCTGCAATAGTTCAGGTTATTATTGAAGCTCCATCTCTTGCGCTAATCATTACAGACAACAGTTGCTCAGGTGATGAATGTGACAGGATTAAAAACATTTTTAATCAAAATGCTAAGCAATACGGTTATGAATTAAGAGCTGTTAAATCAGCAGATTACGTGTTTGAATTATCTTATAGTTTTAAACGGGGAGAAAGTGCGGGAGGGTTAGTTTCGTCTTATATTTCAGGTAAAATTACCATAAAAGACAGGTCAAATAATATTGTCTGGGCAAAACAAACTGTAGACATAAAAGGTGTAGGAAACAATATTTACGATGCAAAAAACATGGCTTTAAGTGAATTTCAAACTGCCCTTGACCGCAAATATTTTAAACAGGGAATTGATATTATAAAATAGTATTTTGCTATTATCATTTAGCTGAAAAGGTGGACTAATTTCCACCTTTTCTCATCTAACACCTATTATCATTTATTTTATATATCAGTATTCAAAAACTTCAAATTCAACAATACCAAAATCATCAACAGTTTTTACTTTGGTTTCTACATTTTCAGGATCGCTTGCATGATATGAATCGCCACCATCTTTATGTAAATACCATTTAGAATTTTTTTCCGAATATTTAAAAGTTATGTAACGCGACCATCGCCAGGCACTTCCACCATAATGTTCAATGGTAAAATAACCGTTTTTTATAGCCAGTCCTTCATAAGGATCGCCCCACATTCCGCCACAGCTATAACACATTACTGCCTTATCGTTACGTGCAGTTAAATGATATTTCCCATCCGGCTTGCCTAAATAAATCAGTAAGGGCCTGCTTACCGGCTTATCGTTAATATCAGAAGCTTCTGATTCATCATTTTTCTTAAAAACGATTAATAAATCCCGGTATTCGTCACGATTTAGATCACCGGAAGCAGAGTCTAATATTGCATATTCCGAAGGAATATTTTTGAATAAGGAATCTTTTGTAATTGTTTGTGGAAATTCTTGCCCACACGACTGTATACTCAGCATTACAAATATTAGTAAGAAATTCATTTTCATAAGGCGTGGTTTTAATTTATACTAAATACTATTATTTCTGAATAATAATAACTGTTTTTTTAGTTATATAAGGATAAATTTCATTCACATCATCATTCTTGAGTGATATACAACCTAAGGTCCAATTGCATTTTAAATCAATTAGTTTGTTCATTCCTTTAGGTACTCCGTGTATACCAATCTCACCACCAATATCTGCATTTTCAGGTATTATACCATCTTGTTTTGCTTTATTGTGTTTCTTCCATGAATCGTTGTTTGGATAATCAATCCAAATAAATTTCGACCAGTTTTTGTGTGGGTATTTCGATACAATATGAAAAGTTCCCTCGGGTGTGCAACCATCTCCCTGCATCAATTTATCATCCTTAGTGTTCTCTCCAAAAACAACAGGATATTCTTTAACAATAACAGAGTTAGAAAGAATTGATAATTTATAATCGGATTTATCTATTAACACCGAAATTTCCTCGATATCTACTTTTTGCACAACAAATAATTCAGATAAAGATATTTTATAATTTTCATACTCTTTTTCTTGTCCCTGGCAGGAAAAACTTAGTAATATTAATACTATATAAACAAGGGTGCGTTTCATCTAACTATTAACGGAAACTCATTATTTTAATTGTTTTTTGCTTTTATGCTATTCGTAATCAAAATTTCAGAATCCACTGTTTCGGTTAATTCAAAAAGATCTTTTATGATAAGTGCTTTACTTTCTAAATTAAATCGATTGAGGTTTTGATGACCATTCTGAACCAGAGCACAGTCCGCCCCTATTTCATTTGCAACCTCGTAATCGTGAAAAGTATCTCCAATTAAAACAATTTGATCAAAATTAATTGGTGAATTATTAAGGTAATTGATAGCATTATCGAGTTTGCTTTTTGCATGTATATTGTTTAAACCAATAATGGAATCGAAATATTTAGAAATTTGGCGTTGTTCAACTTGGTTTTCCAACGATAATTGTTCAGATGCCGAAACAATTATCTGTTTATAATTTCCTGATTTAAAAAACTCAAGAGCTTCTCTGGAGCCTTCTTGCAACGGAGAATCAATAGAATTTCTTTTATAAAGATCGATATATTCAACCGCCAGCTTTTCGAATGATTCTTCTTTAAAATCAAAACCTATGGTTTTATAATAGTCCTGAACCGGAAAAGTAAAAACATTTTTATAGGAAGTAATATTTAATAATTTAATTTGTCTCACTTCCAGCATTGCATTGACTGAATTTACACAAGCTTCCACATCGTTTAACAATGTTCCGTTCCAGTCCCATATAATTAGTTTGTTTTTCATTATTTCTCAAATCGTTTATCAGCTTGTTTTTCTCCCATTTTATCTGATTTCCCTTCCAGCCATCCCAGTTTTTCAGCTTTTGGGGCATCTACTTCCGGTATAAAAGGTTTAATATCCAGTAATGGCGTTCCATCAATCACATCAATATTTTCGATGTGCAAAATGTTATCTGTCATTTTATTAAGTTTTACTACAGAAAAACCAATTGAGTTAGGACGTTTGGGTGCTCGGGTAGAAAAAACACCATGAATTTTGTCGTCCATAAAAGGCTTTACCTGTAATTTAAATCCATCCGATAAATGAAAATGATAAATTAAAATAATATGTGAGAATCCATCTAAATCTTTTAAACCATCGACAAACTCCGGATAAATTTCAACTTCTCCTTTTATTCCTTTTGCTCCTGTTGGCTGAATAGGCATGCCTTCCCTGTTTTTAAACGGGGTTTTAATTTGTCCAATAGGTTTATAAATAATTTCAGTCATAATATATCTTAAATGAAAACAATTTTAAAAATATTAAAAAAGCACAGATAAATACCTGTGCTAAAATAATGATATTTTAATGTTAATAAGGAATTATTGTAGTGGTATTTTTAATTTATTCTCTCTCCGTATTGTTCCATTAAATTGCACAGATCATCAATATAATTTTGTACTTCTTCAGGTTCATTAAAGTACTCAAAAATAACTTTATGAGAAAGTTCACTTGTAGTAATTTCAATCCACTCAACCCCGCCATCAGTACAATCTGGACAGCCAATAACCTCTTCTAAATTTCGGAACACAACAAAATCAATTTTATTAACAAGGTTTTCCCAGTCTTCAATAGAAATATCTCCTGAAATATTTATATCAGGAAGGTTATCAGTTACAGTCCAACCGGAAGCCTCAAATTCAACATATGTACCTGTTATTTCAATACTTCTTATACAGTATCCAAGACATTCCCCAAATGATGTTCCATATTCAATAGAAATAATATCAGAATCGTACGTTAATGATACATCTTCAACTTCTTCACAAGAAAAAAATAACAGAATGGAAAAAATTATTATAGATAATTTAAAAATCCTTCTCATAATTCCTTTACTCCTTAATCTATATGAATTATAGATGGTAAACTATTTAATTGGGTTGCGTAAGTTTTATAAATTATCATTTATTAAAAATTAATATTTCCATTTTCAAATTAAATTAAGTATGTTTATAGGTATTAAAAGCATTATCAGGGATCAATACTCACACAGATTAATTACATGATTAAAAGAAACTTACCTTTTCCTTTTAAGAATATTATTTTACTTTTTTTTATTTATTTAATCCCTCAAATTTCATATTCAGAGGAGCCTTTACTACCAATAGAATTTATCCGTGTAATTAAAACTTTTAAAACTGAAAAGGCTATTTTTTCTTCGCCCATTGCAACCTGGAACGATAATGTAATAGTGGGTTCGCACGATAAGAATATTTATTTCTTTACTAAAGACGGTAATCTTATAAGCAAATATCAAACCGAAGGATGGGTACATGCATCACCTTCGATTCTTTCCGATAGTTCTATTGCCATAGGTTCTTATGATGGTTTTATTTATTTTTTTAACGAGAATGGAAAATTACAAAACAAAATAAAACCGGGTGGTGGATCCCTGTTTACGTCTATTGTTGAATTACCTAATCGCTTATTGGTTTTTGGAACAAATAAAAGGGGTATTATATTTTTAAATAAAGAAGATAGTACAAGTCATATTTATCCCATAAAAAAATGGGTACATGGAACTCCTAACATAATCGATAATGATAAATTAGTAATAGGCTCAAATGACAAACATCTTTATATTTTTGATAAGAATGCAAGATTACTTTCAAAAATTAAAACAAATGGCTGGATAATGCATTCTGCCCCCACTCCATTAAATCAGAATAGTTTTGCAGTTGGCTCATACGATAAAAATCTATACATATGTAATACAAAAGGCATCACTGTTTCATCGTTTAAAACAAAAGGAAGAATTCATTCAACACCTTTAAAATTAAAGAACTCGAAAATTGTTTTTGGCTCCTTTGATCGTTTTATTTACTTTCTAAAACCTGATGGCACTTTATTTACAAAATTTAAAACCCGAAAGAAAGTTGTTTCATCGCCAGTTTGTTTAGCAGATGGAACTATAATAGTTGGATCGTACGATAAGTATTTATATTTTTTCTCTCCTCAAGGAGTTTTACTTGGAAAATACAAAACAAAAGGTAAAATATTTGCTACTCCTGTCGTACTCAGCAATAATACAATTGTTGTTTGTACTACGAATGGATATATTGAGTTTCTTAAGATAAAATCGATGTTTGCAGCAAATAATTGATTGCAAAATAAACTCAAAATTTATTAGTACAAATGAAAAAGCCTTCATTATTCTGAAGGCTTTCCCAAGAATTATATTTTATGTGAATTATTCAATAAGAATTTTTGTAGTTAATTTTTCATTATCTACATTTAATTGAAGAATATACATTCCTTTTGCAAATCCGCTTAAATCTATTTCCTTTAAGTTTTCATTATTAAATAATTCATTGTAAATAATTTTCCCTGATAAATCGATAACTGAAACATCGATTACACTATAATTATTTTCAATTTCGATGGTAAACTTCCCGGTTGAAGGGTTCGGAAAAATATTTATACCATATTCTTTAAACTTTTCAATTCCTGCAGGTGTATAATATATTATAGACCATTGTGTTGCAGCAGTATTTCCATTACCGGCAACGTCTGTAGCTACTCCTGCATTAACATCTATTAAAACAGTTCCACTTCCTGAAGGTGTTATATCTACAGTCCATGCAGAATCTACTTCTACAACCGATAAATTACTAGCTACACCATTATTTACATCAATATCAGTTAAAATGAATCCAAAAACTTTTTCCGTAAATTGTATTTTTACAATGAATGGTGAAGAATTTGTAGTATCAGATTCTGTAGATGATATATTTACATCTGGAGAAGTCCCATCGTATAATATACTGAATTGATCTACAACACTGTTATCATTTCCTGCTAAATCCTTAGCAACTCCAGCTGCCACATCTATTGTTACATTACCATCTCCTGATGGATTTATATCAAGTGTATAAACTATATTATCGGAAGTATTTAATACAGATGATCCGCCATTACCAATTGAAATATCTCCTAAAACAAATCCTGTAACTTCTTCACTAAAGGTAATTGAAATAGGAATTGGATTAGAAGATGTAATGGTACTCTCCGAAGAAGTTATTAGTCCTGTTGGTGATTCATTATCAAGAATTATTTCAAAATTATTGCTTGCTACACTTTCGTTAACAGGATTAGATGATTTCACTTTTACTTGATAACCAGTTCCTGAAATAGTACCTGCCGGAATAGTACCTTCTATAGTTCCTGCAACATCAGAATCTAAATGACCAATAGCAATTTCAGATGTAAAATCTCCGGTTTCATCCGATAAATATGCAGTAAATGTATTTGAAGTAAAAGTATCATAAATATTAAAAGAGATATTAATTAAGGCAACACTATCATCCGAAACATAATAAGGACTTTCAATATTATTCAGTTGAATCGCTGTTAATTCATACTTCCACAATCCTCTACCATAAGTACTTGCATATAAAATACTATTTGAAGGGGTTGTTTCGTCATAATAAAATTCTAACTCAGTTACAATAACCGAAGGTAAATTATTACTGCATAAAGCCCAATCGGAATCACCATCCTTAACAAAAACACCTATATCTGTTCCGGCATATAATTGTTGAGAACTTGCTAATTTATTTTGAATAATTGTATTTGCAGGAACTTCAGGCAGTCCTGCTGAAATATTAGTCCAATTATCACCACCATTTGTTGATTCATATGCCTTTACGTTATCATATCCTCCAAAAGTTATCCATAGTCGTAATGGATCATTGGCATCAACAGATATATAAGTTACACTATTTGATGTAGATGGTAGATTACTTGTAATATCAGACCATGATGTACCACCATC
This sequence comes from Bacteroidales bacterium, assembly GCA_030611105.1. Lineage (GTDB taxonomy): Bacteria > Bacteroidota > Bacteroidia > Bacteroidales > UBA12077 > UBA12077. Next base: position 647 of record JAUWQL010000102.1, on the reverse strand, counting down.
GGTTGTTTTATAAAAATTATCAAAATCAGTAATATATAGTGTTTGATTATCAGATGGAGCAATTGCCATTGATCTGATTTTATTTGTTAAGTTTAAATTGGAAATTTTTGTCCAGGAATCGCCCCTATTTGTAGTTTTCCAAACGTCTTCATAACCTAAATATAATGTTTGATTATCATCCGGATCAATTAAGTAAGGTGTTACCCATGCACCATTTTCACCCCCTGGAATATTTTTTGAAATATCAACTGCAACTAACCAATGATTCACAGTTCTAAAAATTCGACCATAATAAAGAGACGAATATTGAATATCTTTATCTTCATAATCAATTAAACATTCCATTCCGTCACCACCCATTACATCATTCCAAGTTCCTGAAGAAATTAACTTACTACCATTATCTTGTAAACCATTAATTACTTCATCCTGCACTGTCTGAGAAACGCCAAGTTTGTAAAGCTGGCTAATAACCATTCCATCGGTTAAATCAGTCCAGGATGTACCTCCGTTTGTTGTTTTATAGATTCCGCCATCATTTAATTCAAAAAAAGTAGTCTCATCCTGATATTCCATATAATGTTTATCGGCATGCACTGCAGGTACTCCATCGCCCCACCAATGATTTACAATACTCCAATTATCTC
>JAUWQL010000145.1 GCA_030611105.1 Bacteroidales bacterium | reverse complement strand
GGAAACATCTTGGACTTAATTTGTCTTATGAAATTCAACCTTCACGTGACGGACTTGCACAAGCGTTTATAATTGGAGAAGAATTTATTGGAAATGATAATGTTTGTCTGGTTCTGGGTGACAATATTTTCTATGGTTACGGATTTACCAAAATTCTGACAAATGCTGCAGAACTTAAAGACGGGGCAATTGTTTTTGGTTATTATGTAAACGACCCTGAAAGATATGGAGTAGTTGAATTTAATGGTAACGGGAAGGTTTTAAGTTTAGAAGAAAAACCAGTAAAACCCAAATCCAACTACGCTGTTACCGGATTGTACTTTTACTCTAATGATGTAATACAAAAAGCAAAAGGGTTGAAACCCAGCAAACGTGGTGAACTTGAGATTACAGACTTAAACAAACTATATTTAGATGAGAATAAATTAAATGTAGAACTTCTTGGAAGAGGTTTTGCATGGTTGGATACAGGAACTCATGAAAGTTTACTTCAGGCCTCAAACTACATTTCAACAATAGAACAACGGCAAGGACTAAAAATTGCTTGTATAGAAGAAATAGCTTATAAAAAAGGATTTATAAGTAAAGAGCAATTGATTAAACTTGGTGAACAATTAAATAAAAATCAATACGGTGAGTATTTAATAAAAATAGCTAACGAGTTATAAAAATGGAGATAATTAAAACCAAATTTCCCGGATTATTAATAATTAAATCAAAAATATTTGAAGATTCACGAGGATATTTTTTCGAAAGTTATAATAAAAGTAAATTGAATATATTAGGCGATATCGAATTTATACAAGACAACCAATCAAAATCTGTTTTTGGTACAATCCGTGGATTACATTATCAACTTGAACCATATGCGCAGTCAAAATTGATAAGAGTTTTGCAAGGAAAAATTCTGGATGTTGTAGTCGATATAAGAGACAAATCACCAACTTACGGTAAGTATTTCAGCATTGAATTATCATGTGAAAATAAACAACAGTTTTTTATCCCGAAAGGTTTCGCTCATGGATTCTCTGTTTTAAGTGAAACAGCTATTGTATTTTATAAAACTGATCAGTTCTACACACCGAAATCAGAGCGGGGAATTAATTTTAATGATCCTGATTTAAATATTAATTGGGAAATTGATATTGAAAAAGCAATAGTATCATCAAAAGATAAAGTTTTACCAACATTTACTGAATCTGAAAGAAATTTTAAATATTAATTTTGATTTATGATTAACATTCTTGTTACAGGGGCCAACGGTCAACTAGGAAGCGAATTAAAAAGTATTTTCGAGAACGAAACTTTTAAATTTAATAAACCTGTAAATTATATTTTTACAGATATCGATACCCTGGATATTTCAAATTCAGTTTTCCTGAAAAAGTTTTTTCAAGATCATTCTTTTGATTACGTGATTAATTGTGCTGCATATACAAATGTTGATTTAGCTGAAAAAGAAAAAGAAAAAGCATATGAGGTTAATGCTACATGTGTGAAAAATATCGTTGAATCTATAAAAGATCAAGCCACTAAATTTATTCATATTTCAACTGACTATGTTTTTGATGGTAACAGCCATATACCGTACACTGAAGATATGCAGACCAATCCTCAATCGGTGTATGGAAGCTCAAAACTTGATGGTGAAAAATATGCATTAGAATCTGAAAACGCAATTGTTATTAGAACATCATGGCTTTATTCAAGTTATGGAAAAAACTTTGCAAAAAGTATTTATAAACTTTGCAAAGAAAAAGAATCATTGAATGTAGTTTTCGATCAGGTGGGAACTCCCACTTATGCCTATGACCTTGCAAATACAATATTGCAAATCGTTAAACAATCTATTGCAGACAATACATTTTTACCGGGCATATATCATTTTTCAAATGAAGGAGTTTGCAGCTGGTACGATTTTGCAAAAATCATTGTAAATAAAGCTAACTCAAAATGTAATATAAATCCTATAGAATCAAAAGATTATCCCACTACTGTTAAAAGACCTTTTTACAGCGTGCTAAATAAAAACAAAATAAAATCTACTTACAATATAAAAATTCCGCATTGGCAAGATAGTTTAAACGAATTCTTTAAAGCGTTTAATAATTACTAATGTTTCGCACTTATTTTAAACATTAGTAAATATTTGATAATGTAAAATTTAAAGGAGTGTGTAAATATTTTGAATTTCGTATAATTTTGTGCTTTTGTGCTTTCGTGGCAAAAGAAAATAGCCACTAAAACACAAAAAATAAGTAATTAAAATTACAATTCGTTTTCCATAAATCATTTTCTTAACTTTATAGATTCCAACTTGCCTGACATGCCAGAGGCAGTTAAAACGGCAGTCAGGTTAAAAATAAAATTATATGGCAGATAAAGAATTACTAAATTTAGTTCAATCTAAAGCAAAAGCATGGCTTAATTCAAATATAGATTCAGAATCAAAAAAAGATATTGAGAATTTAATTCAAAATAACGAATCAGAATTAATTGAATCATTTTACAAGGATCTTGAATTTGGCACTGGTGGTTTGCGAGGAATAATGGGAGTTGGAACAAACCGCATGAATATTTATACGGTTGGAATAGCAACACAAGGATTAAGTAATTATCTAAAACAACAATTTGCAAACAAAAAAAGTATTAAAGTTGCTATTGCTTACGATTCAAGAAATAATAGCAGGTTATTTGCAGAAAAAACTGCAAGTGTATTTTCTGCCAACGGAATAAAGGTATTTTTATTCGAAGACCTCCGTCCTACTCCTGAATTGTCATTTGCTATCAGACATTTAGGTTGCCAAAGTGGTATTGTTGTAACAGCATCACACAATCCTAAAGAATATAATGGTTATAAAGTTTATTGGGAAGATGGTGGACAGATTATAAGCCCACATGACAAGAATATAATTACAGAAGTTCAAAAGATTACAGATATTAGTGATATTCACTTTGACGACAGCCTGAAAAATGTTGAAATAATTGGAGAGAAAATTGACAAAAAATACATTAATGAATTGTCAAAGCTTTCGTTAAATCCGAAAGTCATAAAAAAACAAAAAGATTTAAAAATTGTTTACACTCCTATTCATGGAACTGGTGTCGAGTTGGTACCCAGAGCATTACAAGTTTATGGATTTGAGAATATTACTGTTGTTGAAGAACAAAAAATCCCGGACGGGAATTTTCCAACTGTAAAATCACCTAATCCTGAAGAACCAGCAGCGTTAGAACTAGCTTTAAAAAAAGCAAAAGAAATAGATGCTGATATTGTTATGGCAACCGACCCTGATGGCGACCGTGTTGGGATTGCAGTTAAAAATAATAATAACGAGTTTATTCTTTTAAATGGAAACCAGGCAGCTGCATTATTAATTAATTATCTTATAAGCCAATGGAAAGATAAAGGAAAACTAAAAGGCAAAGAATATATAGTTAAGACAATTGTAACCAGCGAATTATTAAAAGATATAGCAGATAAGTACAATGTGGAATGTTATGATGTTTTAACCGGATTTAAATACATTGCTGACATCATAAAGCAAAAAGAAGGTAAAAAGAAATTTATTGGCGGTGGCGAAGAAAGCTATGGCTATTTAGCTGGAGAATTTGTGAGAGATAAAGATGCCGTAATGTCGTGTGCCTTGCTTGCAGAAACTGCTGCCTGGTCCAAAAATAATGGCAAAACACTTTACCAGGAGCTAATTGATATTTATGTTGAATTTGGTTTTTATAAAGAAAAACTAATTTCTATTGTTAAAAAAGGGAAGTCTGGTGCTGAAGAAATTCAAAAGATGATGGATAACTTTAGAAACAAGCCTCCACAAACAATCAATAATTCAAATGTTATGTTAATTCATGATTTCGAGAAACAAAAAACATTTGACCAGATAAGCCATTTACGATACGAGATAAATCTTCCAAAATCTAATGTTCTTCAGTTTATTTTAAAAGATGGATCAAAAATATCCATAAGACCATCAGGAACTGAACCTAAAATTAAATTCTATTTTGGAGTACAAGATAAACTTGAAAAAAGAGAAGATTTTGAAAAAGCAAACAAATTACTGGATGATAAAATTGATAATATCATAAAATCATTAGGAATATAATGAGATGTGAGATACAAGACACAAAATTCAGTCAACAGTTGGCAGTTACCACAATATAGTATAAATCTCATCTCAAAACTTGAAAATTACAACACAAAATCTTGATACTAAATACTTGATACTAAAATCTATAAAAAATGAAATCACATAGAAAAGAAGTTTGGTTTAATACCACCCGAAGAAGAGAATATATTAATATCACCCCGGTTGTTGAGCAAGAACTGGCAAAGAGCGGAATTAAGGAAGGTTTGGTTTTAGTAAATGCAATGCACATAACAAGCAGCGTTTTTATAAATGATGATGAGGGAGGATTGCTAGAAGATTTTGAAAAATGGCTGGAAGATTTAGCACCTGAAAAACCTTACTCACAATATAAACATAATTACGCCGAAGATAATGCTGATGCACATTTAAAACGTACAGTTATGGGCCGCGAAGTTGTGGTTGCAATAACAAATGGAAAATTAGATTTTGGCCCCTGGGAGCAAATATTTTATGGTGAATTCGATGGTAAAAGACGTAAACGAATATTGATAAAGATTATTGGGGAATAAAAAAGTTTTGAGTTCTGAGTTTTGAGTTTTTATAATTATATGAGCATCTAAAGTTATTTACTGACCATAATTAGTAAACTTTTTTGATAATTTCCTGTTCTATACTAAAATCTTAGTATGTCGCATGTTCATCACCATAACGAACCAAACAAAACAAACTTATTAATAAGTGTTTTTCTGAATGCTGCAATTACTATTGCTGAATTTATAGGAGGAATTCTTTCGAACAGTCTTGCCTTAATTTCAGATGCCGTTCATAATTTAAGCGATACGATGGCTATTGTAATAAGCTATATTGCAATGCTCATTGGTAAAAAAGATTCCACTGCTAAAAATACTTTTGGATATAAACGCATTGAAATCCTGGCTGCATTGTTTAACGCAGTAGTTTTAATTGTAATTTCGGTATATCTGTTTTATGAAGCTTATACACGATTCATGAATCCCGAACCAATTAAAGGCAAAATCATGTTTATTGTTGCCACCATTGGTTTATTTGGCAATTTAATATCAGTATTATTACTTCATAAAGATTCGACCCACAACTTAAACATTAAAGCTGCATACTTGCATTTAATCGGTGATACTTTATCATCTATTGGAGTTATATTTGGCTCAATACTAATCTATTTCTGGGATATTTATTGGATTGATCCTTTATTGACTATAATAATTGGGGTAGTTATTATTAAAGCTACCTGGAGCATTTTAAAGGAAACCATTGAAATATTAATGCAGGCAAGTCCTGTGGGATTAGATTTAAAAGAAATTAAAACAGAATTAGAAAAACATCCTGACATTAAAGATATACACCATATTCATTCATGGCGATTATCCGATAATATCATTCATTTTCAATGCCATGCCGATGTTAACAAAAACCTCCCGATAAAAAACATTGACAAGATCAGAATTGAATTGGAAAATACTTTACATAAACGGTTTGGGATAGATCATATAACCATTCAGATGGAATTGGATACCTGTTCGGAAAAATCAGCTATTGTAAAAGGTAATTAACGGAGCCTCTAATCTTCAGATTTGAAAAATCGTTTATCGAAATTTACCAGATATAAATTCTCTATTGGGCGTGTAAATGCTGTATAAAGCCAACGTAAGTATTCTTTATTCATCATATCTTCGGCAATATATCCATGATCAATAAATACATTTTTCCATTGTCCTCCCTGCGCTTTATGACAAGTTATGGCATAAGAAAATTTTACTTGCAAAGCATTAAAAAACTCATCATTTCTAACTCCTTCGTATTTCTTTTTTTTTGTCTTTTCATGCTGGTAATCTTCCAGAACATTGTAAAAAAGTTGTTTATTATCCTCGCTTGATAAAGCAGCAGTGTTGATATCTAAAGTATCTAATATAATCTTGCATTCGATTTCCAAATCGCTATAATCAATAAAACGAAGTGTAACATCAACAAATCTAAATCCATACTGTTCCTCGTATTTACTAATTTTAAGAATCTCGGCAATATCGCCATTGGCAATAAAATCAATTTTTTCATTTTCATCAATCCAGTAGTAATTATTTTTTACCACCATCAGAAAATCGCCAACAGCAATTTCTTCTTCGCGCCAAAGAATCTGACTTCTGATTCCTTTATTATATTGATTCGCTCTTTTATTCGATCTGGTAATAATCATAGTATCCTCATAACCATATTTATCATACGAATCAGATATAGTTTCAATTAAATCAGCGCCTGAGATTTTTTGTATATCAGTAATATCATCTAATTCAAATTTCGGAAATGTAAAATTATCGCTGGAAATCAAATTTCGAATATTGGTTGCATTTAATAAAACACCAGAATCTTCTTGTTGCCTGACAACTTCTTTCAAATTATAATCGAATACTGTTAAACCATATAATTTTAATTGATCAGAATCCAAAGCAGGACTAATATCAATTCCTACCGGTGGTAATTGTGCAGTATCTCCAACTAAAATCAGCTTGCAACTTTTATCATTATACACGTATTTAATTAAATCATCGAGCAATCTGCCAGAACCAAAAATAGAACTATCTCCTGAAGTATTTGAAATCATTGAAGCCTCATCAACAATAAAAAAAGTATTAGAATGTAAGTTCGAATCTAAAGCAAATATTCCAAATCCATCTTTCGATGACTTTTGCCTGTATATTTTTTTATGAATTGTATATGCTGTTTTATTGGAATATGCAGATAATACTTTAGCAGCTCTTCCGGTGGGAGCCAATAGTACTGATTTAATTTTTAATGTCTGAAAAGCATTAACCAATGCACTTATAATTGTTGTTTTGCCTGTACCCGCATAACCTTTTATTAGAAATAATAATTTTGAATCATCATCCATAATAAATTCCGATAAGCCACTAATCAACCTGTTTTGATCTTGAGTTGGTTTATGTTTTAATTTATTAAGAATTATTTTTTTTATGTGATCTTTTAACATTTTCCGTAAAAAATCTGTAATTTAAATTTAAAATTTAATTTTTTCTTATAAATTTGCAGACAAACATATAAAATTAAATCAAGCAAAATGAAAAAACTAATTCAAATCGCATTAGGAATTGCAATTGTTGTTTTAGCATACTTTATTTGGGAAAGTATCCAAACTCCAATTCGTTTCAATAAGGAAAAAGATCAAAGATATGCTGCTACTATCCAACGACTAAAAGATATTAGAACAGCTCAGACTGCATATAAAACTGAGTATAGAAAATTTACTGCCAGCTTCGATACTTTAATTGATTTTATTAAATATGATTCAATGAAGTTGGTAAGAGCAGAAGGAAGTATTTCAGATGAACTTTTAGCTCAAGGCTGGACAGAAGCAATTGCAGTGCAAGAAGGTTTAATTATAAGGGATACGATTAGGATAGCCATTAAGGATACATTGTTCCCTGAAAACTTTAATGCTGATAAATTATGGGAAGTTCCTTTTACGGAAAATGACAAATTTGAAATGGCAACAGCTGTCCTGACTGTTTCTAAGTTAAATGTAAATGTATTTGAAGCTAAGGTTTTAAATGATATTCTTTTACATGGTATGGACAGGCAATTGGTTATCAACTTAAACGAAAGAATGAAGAATCTAAATAACTTCCCCGGAGTAAAAGTTGGTGATATTGTTGAGCCAAATAATAATGCCGGAAACTGGGAATAGAATATCATAATATGCAAAATTTTGCTTTTGTTGATGAAACATTAGATATTAATATAACTCAATCATATTATTTGTCCATTCAAGTTAGCTTGAATGGACTTTCTTTTTGTATTCTCGATCCTGTAAGGAATAAATACATAGCCTTATCGCATCAAAACTTTGAAAATGATTTAGTTTTTGATGATTTTTTAAATACTATCGAAAATATTATTAAGAAAGACGACTTATTAAGTCACTCGTATAAAAGCACTAAACTTATTTGGTTATCGAATAAAAACACTTTTATACCAAGTAGTTACTTTAACAAGAAAAATCTGAAAAAATATTTCGAATTTAATCAAAAACTTGACGATCTAGATGAAATTCATTTTAAAGAACTTAAGTATGTTGATGCTTACAGTATTTTTGTTGTTCCAAATCAAATAGCTAATATTTTCATTAAACAATTTCCGGATTTAAACTTCTATAACCAGCAAATTCCTTTTATTGAGCATACATTGTTTAAATATCATTCTGAATCAAAAAAAGTATTTGTTAATGTAAATGATGAATTCATTGATTTGAGTATAACAGAAAACGGAAAATTATTGCTTTATAACAATTTTGTGTATAAAACTGAGTCGGACATGATCTATTTTATCATGTATGTTTTTGATCAGTTCAATTTAAATGCAGAAAATACCGAGTTAATATTAAGTGGATTTATTGACAAGAAAACATCTATATACTCAAAATTAAAAGGGTTTATAAACCACATTAGATTTGATAAGCTATCTGAAGATTTTTCGTATAGCTATACATTTAATCAGGTTCCACCGCAATCATTTACTAATTTATTTAACTTACACCTTTGCGAATAGTTAGTGGAAAATATAAAGGAAGGCGTATAAATCCTCCCAAGAATTTTAGGGCAAGACCGACAACAGACTTTGCCAAAGAAAATCTTTTTAACATTTTAAATAATAATTTTGATTTTACGGAACTTTCTGTTCTCGATCTTTTTTCAGGTACAGGAAGCATATCATACGAATTTGCATCCAGAGGATGTATCTCGGTTATTTCAGTAGAAAGTTATTTTAAGCATAATGCTTTTATAAAAAAGACAATTTATGAATTGGGATTAAGCCAGGTAAAAGCTATAAAATCTGACGCTTTTCTATTTGTAAAATCGTGCAGAGATAAATTTGATATTATTTTTGCTGATCCTCCTTACGATTTAAAAGAAATAGAATCAATTCCTGATTTCATTTTTAAACACCAAATATTAAATAAAAATGGCTGGTTAATTGTTGAGCATGGCAATAAAACAAGCTTTAACAAACATGCAGGATTCGTAGAATTAAGAAAATACGGAGGTGTAAATTTCAGTATTCTTGAGAATTACGAAACAAGCGAATAAAAGAAGTAAAAATTTCCAAAAAAATTTCATGAAAACTTTTGGTGAATTAAAAATATAAATTACTTTTGCAACGCAATTAAGCAAATGGTTTGGTAGTTCAGTTGGTTAGAATGCCTGCCTGTCACGCAGGAGGTCGCGAGTTCGAGTCTCGTCCAGACCGCTACTCTTTACTTTATTTCCTAATAATTTAGCCCCTTGCAGGGGCTTTTTTATTTCTCCGGTTCATGATCA
>JAUWQL010000148.1 GCA_030611105.1 Bacteroidales bacterium | reverse complement strand
ACTATATTACAAATTTTAAGTATTGGCATCTTTGAAAAAGTGCCTGTAAATCAACTGTTTGGAGAAGATGAACGCACAGAAGAAACTACTTGTGATTGTAATCAGTTGACATTGTTTGATTTATAACCGGACAGTAGTGATAAAATAACAACAATCCATTGGCCTTCATTTTGTATTTTTAAAAATTTCGCAGTATAATTCATTATTGTTGCCACAGCCATTCCCAAAACTACAGCTACTAAAATATGATAAATGGAATTAAATATAACATTTCCTAAAAATCCGGTTTGAGTTCCTGTAATTAACGAAGATATGCTAATTATGATACTGAATAATAGAATTCCAAGAGCATCGTCGAGAGCTACAACTCCCAAAATGGTATCTGTTACTTTTCCTTTCGCTTTATACTGATGTATAATAGCTAATGTTGCTGCCGGAGCAGTAGGACTAGCTAATGATCCTAATAAGAGTGCAAGTAATAAAATGTTTGGGAAATTATATGAACTTAATGACGGGAAAACAATCCAAAGAGTTAAAAAGCCTATTACGATTAGTATAAATGGAAAAATACTTGCCAGTAACGTTATACTTACAATTTCTTTTTCATGCTTTTTTATTTTTGACCATTTTAATTCTCCTCCTATTTCAAAGGCAATAAATGCAAGACAAATATCTAAAATTGGATTAGTTGATTTTATTAATTCGGGATTAATGAAATCGATCGTATTTGGACTTAGGATTATTCCTGTAATTATGTAACCAATTATTTTAGGAAGGCCAATTTTATTAAATATCCATCCAACTATATATCCAATAATCAATAACAAACCAATATTAAACAGGATATCCATACTGGTAAAAGTTTTATTAGCTTAAGTGCATATAAATTTACAGAATAATATTTTATGAATAGAGATAAATATGATACAATTCATCAAAGAATAATTCTTATGGATGGCAATAAAAGACTATGAGAATATCCTAATCTTTTTATTATAAAGTGGTCATTTTAATATCTTTTCGGCAAAAGCTTTTATATTGGCATAATTGATATTTGACATACTATGTTCTACATTGGCAACTTTTTTAACTATTGCTTTTTCCAGGAAGTTCATTTTATCAAAATCAAATTCACCACCAAAAAGGCCATGTGCTACCGCTCTATTTCTGATTATCTCAGGGAAAACATTTTGAAATTGTTCAAGAGCTTTTTCACCTTCGTACATACAGCATAAGAAAAGACCTAGTTTCTTTTTGGATAAGATATCAAGATTTTTATCAATAAAACTTTTAACCTTTTTATTAAGCATTCCGGCATGAATTGACCCACCGATAATTACGGTCTCGTATTCAGTTATATTTATATTGCGTTCTGTTTCAAGATTAACTACTGTTGCATTAATTTCCATTTCATTTGCTAATGTATAAGCACATTTATCCGTACAGCCATGTTTCGTTGCATAAATTATCACCGTTTTCATAAAAATAGTTTTTTGATTTAAAAAAGATAAATATAACAGATTTTTTGTAAAATCTAAATTTTAGGATCGAGATTAATTAAGGTCAGATTTAAGCAAATCAGTCCAAAGTGCTATGCGAAGTTTATTTTGTTGTTCATCTGAATCGTCATCTAAGGGTAAACCGACAAATTTATCACCAAAAATAGATAATGATGAATCAAACTTATATCCTTTTGTAGGAAATTCGCCAACAAAAGTAACACCTTTGCCTTCTAAAGCTTCAAATATAATTCCAATTGAATCGGCAAAAGAATCCGGATAAATTGAGGAATCACCGGTTCCGAAAATTGCAATTTTTTTCCCTTTTAAGTTGGCAAATTTCAATACATCATATAGAAATCTTTCAAAGTCGGCTTGTAATATTCCTTTGCCCCAGGTTGATGAACCAAGAATGATATTATCATACATTTCAACATCATTAATTTTTACATATTTTACATCATAAATGTCCACTAGCCCAAGCTCTATATTTGCTTTTATATTTTCTGCTATAGTTTTTGTATTTCCGGTACTGGATCCGTAGAATATTCCAATTGGTTTCATTAAATTATAATAATTTATAAACTGTATTAGTTATGTGTTAAACTAATAACAAAATATAGTAAAAGTTGTTTAAATAGAATAATTTATTGTTGAATTTTAGACGCTTTATTGTATAAAGTTAATGGTTTGGTTTTTTTCCTAAGTCGCATGTTTAGTGCTTCAACAAACAAAGAAAAGAATACAGCAAAGTAAATATATCCTTTTGGTACATGTAAATCAATAGCTTCCAGAATCAACATAAAGCCAATAAGAATTAAGAAAGACAATGCCAGCATTTGAAGTGTCGGGTGATTATTAATAAACCGACTTATTGCACCTGCAGCAACCATCATAACCCCCATAGCAATAATAACTGCTATAATCATAATAATTAAATGTTCTGTCATTCCAATGGCTGTAAGAATTGAATCAAAAGAAAAGATCATATCAAGTATAATAATTTGCAATATAATACCCAAAATTCCATGCTCTTTTTTAATGGAGGTACTTTCATTATCGCCTTCAATTTTATGATGTATCTCAGATGTGCTTTTTGCAAGAAGAAAAATACCACCTAGTCCTAAAATTAAATCGCGACCGCTAATTTCAAATGCGAACAAGGTGAATAAGGGTTTCGTAAAACCTATAATCCATGTAATACATATTAAAAGGGCAATTCTAAATAGCAAGGCAGCTGCTAATCCAATGGTTCTTGCACTGGGTTGTTGGTGTTCAGGTAATTTATTTGTGACTATAGAAATAAAAATAATATTGTCGATACCTAAAATAATTTCAAGGAAAGTTAAAGTTGCTAAGGCAATCCATGCCTCAAATGATAAAAATATTTCCATATATTTTAAACTCTAAAATGATTATCAAATATAATCAACATTTATGTTTATTGAATTAATTACAATAAAAAAAGGATGAGTTTCATAACGAAACATCATCCAAATAGTAAACAGGATATATATAGATTTTGAAATTGGCAGTATTAATAGATTCTGTTTAAAACGTTTCCCCAGGAGTTTCTTTTACCAATTTTGAATTTTAAATGTTTTCCTTCTTTTAGTATAATATTTAAACCATTTGGAAAAATTTTCATTGTATTGAAATATATAATCTCCTTAATTTGGTTAGGTAAAATTTCTAAATTGTAATGAGAGTTATTATCTTCTTTTGTTTTAAAATATACTCGTTGATTAGTCAGGATTAATTTTCCATCAACACTTTTTTCATTAGCAAAGTAATTTGAATCACTAGCTTTTAATACTAACTCGTTTGCTTTTAAATCTACTACCATGATTTTTGAATATTAAAATTAATTAATTTGAATTTATTTTATCATATACTATGCCATTATGCTTATGTGTTTGTAAATCAATAATAATGTTTTAAAATTATGGTTTTTATACATTACTCGATTGTTCGATTATGAAACAATGTGTGTACGATTTCAAACAAACTTAATGCATTTTAAAGACGATTGAATTTTAAAAATGATGCAAAAAAGCCTGAAGTTTTTTAATATTTCAGGCTTATGTATGTTAAATTGTTGTTATTGAGTAATTCAAGAAACATCGTCGGAGTTGAATTTAAATCCTAATCGTTTACCCGTTTTCATTCTATGGTATTCTACTTTCTCATTTAATTGGGCAACCGACACAATTTTAACATTGTCATATGGTGGAACTAATAAGTCAAAGCCTATAGCATAATTAATAATTCTGAGTACAATATCTTTAATAATTTCTTTAGTTAAAAGTGATTTACCAAAATTATTATATAAATATTCTTGCTGTCTTTTACCTTCAACAAAAAAATGTTTTTCTAAATTCACGAATAGTCTGGTTATAAGGTAACCTAAGTCTTCCAGTCTATTATATTTGAACGAATCAGCAAGAAAGTTGTAAACATTAATTATCCCACAAAAGCTATATAACGAATTATCTTTTACATAACTGAGTTTCCAAACATTATGATCTCTGTCGAACTCAAAAATATTTGAGTGCATGCTGAAAATAAGTAAATCGCCAGCAACCTTTAATTCTACTTCGAACTGACTTCTTTCTTTATATTCAAATCCGACACGAGGATCTTTAACATGTATTTCAGAATTAAATTCGGATGTGATTTCTTGTAAATTTTCTTTAAGCAAAGTAAATATTTCAAAGGTTTGGTCGTAAACCTTTTGTTTTACAAGTGACTTCATTTCCAGAGCCGTAAGTATTTGATCTTTTTTATCTTTTTCTGTCATAATTTGATATGTGAAATGACCAGTTTAATATGCTTTTGCAAATATGACCCGTTTTTTAGAAGGTTTACCGGAATATATACACTTGCCATTTTCTTCTTTAGCATCCATAGGAATAACACGAATTGTTGCTTTTGTTTCCTCTTTTATTTTTTGTTCTGTTTCAGGTGTTCCATCCCAGTGTGCTAAAACAAATCCTCCCTTGTTTTCAATAATATCCTTGAATTCATTATAGGTATCAACCTTAAATGTATTTTCTTCTCTAAATTTCAAAGCTTTCTTGAAAATATTCTTTTGAATATCCTCCAATAGATTCTCAATATAGTTTTCAATACCATCCTGAGCTTTAATTTCTTTTTCTAAAGTATCTCTTCGGGCAATTTCTAATGTGTTATTTTCTATGTCGCGAGGTCCTATCGCAATTCGAACGGGGATTCCTCTAAGTTCATATTCTGCAAATTTCCAACCCGGCTTGTGTGTATCGCGATTATCATATTTTACAGTAATTCCTTTGTCTTCTAACTTTTTCTTAATCAAGTTTACTTTTTCAGTAATCTGATTTAATTGATCTTCTCCTTTATAAACAGGAACAATTACCACTTGAATAGGAGCTAGTTTAGGAGGAAGCACTAGTCCTTTATCATCAGAATGAGCCATTACTAAAGCCCCCATTAAGCGTGTTGAAACACCCCATGATGTTGCCCAAACATAATTAAGTTTTCCTTCTTTATCGGTAAATTTTACGTCAAAGGCTTTAGCAAAATTTTGACCGAGAAAATGAGATGTTCCGGCTTGCAATGCTTTACCATCTTGCATTAATGCTTCTATAGCATAAGTTTCAAGAGCTCCGGCAAAACGTTCATTTTCAGATTTAGAGCCTTTTATTACAGGAATGCCCATCCAATTTTCAGCAAAATCTGCATAAATGTTAATCATTCTTTCGGTTTCTTCAATAGCTTCATCTTTAGTGGCGTGAGCAGTATGTCCTTCCTGCCATAAAAATTCAGAAGTTCTTAAAAATAATCGGGTTCTCATTTCCCATCTAACAACGTTAGCCCACTGATTTATTAATATAGGTAAATCTCTATACGATTGAATCCAATTTTTGTATGTATTCCAAATTATTGTTTCAGATGTAGGCCTTACAATTTATTCTTCTTCTAATTTTGCTTCAGGATCAACAATAATTTTGTTTGTCTTTTCATCTTTTTTAAGCCTGTAATGAGTAACAACGGCACATTCTTTGGCAAATCCATCAACATGACTGGCTTCTTTTGAAAAAAAAGATTTTGGTATGAGAAGAGGAAAATATGCATTTAAATGCCCTGTATCTTTAAACATTTTATCTAATGCAGCTTGTATTTTTTCCCAGATTGAAAAGCCATAAGGTTTGATTACCATTGCCCCACGTACTGCTGAGGTTTCAGCTAAATCTGCTTTTACTACTAAGTCGTTATACCATTGTGAGTAATTTTCTTTTCTTTTTGTTAGTGTTTTAGCCATGTTATGGTATGATTTTTGCTAGTTTTTTAATGGTTTTATAATAATTTTAAAGCTGCAAAAATAACGAATTAATTATTAAAATATAACTAAACAGGAGGTTCATTATGAAAACAAAAATTTATTTTCTCTTCTTCTTATCAATAGTGTTGGCCTCATGTTCATCATTACAACAAACTACTGTAAATGACGATATATATTATTCGCCTACTGATGAATTGGTTACAAGTAATGATGTTTATGCTAACCCAACTTACGATAAGAATCAGACAATTTTTAGTAAAAAATACGATAAAGAGATATCGGATATTCTTGAAGATGAATCGAAAAGTGAAATAGATACTGTCATCTATGAAGATGAAGAATACGAAAATCCTTATGAAAGTATTATGGTTGATAGTTACGAGGAAGCATACCAACGAAGACTTGATGCGAGGAGAAGTCCTTATTATGGAATGAATAATTATTACAATGTTTATTTTTCAGATGATTATTGGTATGCACAGGCATATTTTAATGATCCTTTCTATAATGTGATAATTGTTGGTGATCAGATTTGGGTTGAACCTTATTGGATGACTTCTTCATTTGGATATAGGCATTCATGGTATAATTACGGTTATCCATATTATTATGGTTCATATTATTATCGACCTTATTATTATAATTCGTATTATAGTCCGTATTACAGCCCGTATTATTCTTATTATAATTACGGTTATTATCCTTATTATCCTAATTGTAATAATGATAATTATGTTAGTTCTTCTTTTCATTCATACAGGCAAAGGACTTTGGCTGGAACATCCGGCACGCGTTCATCTATTGGTCGAACATCAAGAGAATTACCGGAATCATATATAGGGAGAGATATTACTTCATCACGTACTGTAAAATCAGGAATAGACAGACAATCTGCTCGTACAGCAAGATCGGGTGAAGTAAGAACAACAACAAGAACAAGAACAGGAGAAAATAATTTTGCAGGTGAAACAATTAGAGTTCGAGAAACAAATAGAGAAAGAACAGGGACAAGTGTTAGAACAGCAAACAGACAGGAACAATCAGGAGTAGCTTCCACGAGCAATAGAAATTATACAAGACCTCAACAAGCTACACGATCTACCTATAATAGTCCTACACGTTCTGCTACTCGCTATAACAGACCTGAGAGTACAAATGTAAGTTCAGGAAGGAGTTATTCAGGTGTGTCAAGAACATCTACATCTTCACCAAACCGATCAAGTACAACAAGATCAGGTAGTTCATATACACCAAACCGATCAAGCGGATCATCAGGAAGTTCTTCTGTCGGACGTTCATCAACCAGATCTTCCGGAAGTTCTGGTTCAGTTAGAAGCTCAGGTTCATCAAGAAGTTCAGGATCATCATCAGGTAGCTCAGGGTCAAGTAGGAGCTCAGGATCAAGTGGAAGTTCCGGATCTAGTAGTGGAAGTAGTAGAGGAGGTAGAAGATAGTAAATCATAATTCTTTTTGTACAACTAATAAAGAAAGTAATATGAAAAAGATATTTTTAATTTTTATAATTGGGTTAATTACAAACACCTTATTATATTCTCAATCTGTTTATGTTGATAATGCTTTTAAATTTTCATCTAATGATTATGGAGGAACTGCACGTTTTATAGGAATGGGAGGCGCATTTGGCGCATTAGGAGGTGATTTTTCTTCAATAGCAATAAATCCTGCCGGATTAGGTATGTACAAGAGATCTGAATTAGTATTTTCTCCGGGGATGAGTTATAACTCGAATTCATCAACATATATTAATAATACAATTGATGATAATGGATATGCTATTAATTTGAATAATATGGGGCTTGTATCTTCGTATGATTTGGAAAATTCAGACACAAGATGGGTTAATTTTAATATTGGTGTAGGATTTAACCGAACAACAGATTTAAATAATAATATACAATTCCAGGGAGTTAATAATTCATCTTTAATGGAAATTTTTGTGAGTAACGCTAATGCGACAACAACTGATCCTTATGATTTAGATGGGATGTATGAGTTTCTAATTTGGGATGCATATATAATGGATCTTGATACTAATGTTATTCCAAATGAATTTTATAGTGAAATTACAGATGAAATATTTAACGATCCTGCTAATTTTGAAATTAATCAACGAAAAATAATTCAAACAGAAGGTTCTATAACTGAATTCGCTTTTTCTTTTGGAGGTAATTATGCACATAAATTATATATTGGAGCGAGTATCGGGATAATGCGCTTAAGATATGAACAATATGCATCGCATTACGAGAGTGAAACTTCCGGTTTGCAAATTCCTTTTATAAATGCATTCGATTTCAAGGAATATTCAACAACCAAAGGTACAGGTTTTATATTTAAATTCGGAGCAATTTATAAACCTATAGAATCCCTTAGGCTTGGAGCTTCCTTGCATTTACCAACATTTTATAATTTAGATCAAAAGTTTTATAATTTAGCATATGGATATTTCGATAGTGGCATTTCTGAATATTCAAGATCCCCGGTGCAAACATATAAGTATAGTTTAAATACTCCTCTCAGAGCTGTTGGTAGTGTAGGATTTCAGATAGGTAAAATTGCATTAATTGATGTGGACTATGAATATGTTGATTATTCTACAATGAAATTAGATGACAGGGATAATAGCCTGGGTGTTATTGAAGATAATAATGATATTAAATCGATATTTAAAGAAACTCACAATATAAGAGCAGGTGCTGAATTCAGGTATGGACCACTTTATTTTAGAGCAGGAGGAAGATATTCAATAAGTCCGTATACAGATATTGAAGGCGCTCTGAATTCTGATTATGAAAAAATTACCTTGTCGGGCGGATTAGGTTACAGAGAAAAACACTTTTTTGTTGATTTTGCATTTGCACAAACAACTTATAATTATAATATGATTGCTTATGATTTGAGCCCTTATTATAGTGATTTCGACTTCTCTGATAATGAACAGGCATCTATTGATCATAAACTAAATAATTTCATTTTAACTTTTGGGGTTAAATTTTAATTTAGGATTACAATTTTAGGTTGGGTTTTTAAATTAAGACTGTTCATCTATAATATTTGAACAGTCTTTTTTTATTATCATTTTTGGTGTAAAATTGTATATTTATGTATTTTAATATTTAATGCTAAAATTCTTTGAGTATTAATAGTTAAATATATATTTTCGTATCCTGTAAATTAGCAAGTGATTATCTTTTAAATCACTTCTATAAGTAAAACAAATATTATGAGTGCTAAAGATCCACAAAACTCTGATTCTGTTCAAGATGAACAGCTAAATGAAAATTCTGAATTGAATGAAAACAATGAAATTGTAAATTCAAAAAAGAAAGAAATAAAAAAAGAAGAATCTGAAACTTCAGAAAAGGAAAAATCAAATGAATTAACTGAAGAGGAACCTAACAATGTAGATTCGACAGATGATGATTCAAATGATGAAATTAAAGATCAGAAAGATGATAATTCTGAAACTTCAGAAAAGGAAAAATCAAATGAATTAACTGAAGAGGAACCTAACAATGTAGATTCGACAGA
>JAUWQL010000064.1 GCA_030611105.1 Bacteroidales bacterium | reverse complement strand
AGTCTTTCAAAAATATGACTTGTCTATGAAAAACCCCATGAAGCTGTAAAAAATTCTTATATCGAGCTCAGGTTAATAGGTCATAAAGTTAAGAAATAGGGGAGAAAAAAAATTATTCAATAAACAAAAAGGAGTTTCAATTACTGAAACTCCTTTTTAGATATATTAATATTTACAAAATTTTGTTCATTTAAAAAACAGGTTTTCTTAATTTACGTTAACCCTAAATCCGCAGATGTTTTTCACAAGTATCTGATAGTCACGGCGTGAGTTCTTTTGCTATAGCACTCGTTCTAAATCTACAAAACACTATAAATCAACAATTCACACCGTGACTTGCGGATATGAGGGTTAATATAAAGTTATTTTATTTGTCAGGATTGTATTTTTATTTTGTATCGATAAAATATAAACACCTTTATCTAACCCTGATAAATCTAATGTTTTTATGCCTGATAAGTTTTCCAGATATTCAGAATATACTACCTGGCCTGTTACATTAATAATTCTAATCCATGTATTTTCAATTGTATTGCTAAACTCAAGTTTGAGAACACCATCTGTCGGGTTGGGATATATGGAAATATCATCCATAACTAAAGTCTCAACTGCATTAGCACTGCTAACATTTACATTTATCATATCACTTGTAATACAATTACTTGAAGTAGAAATATTAGTAAGTGTTACGCTAATTTCGTAGGGGCCACCTAAACCTAAATCTGCACCATTTACCGTAATTGTTTCTGTAGTTTCGTCTGTACTCCACAAGTAAGTGTAATCATCGTAATTACTGCTGCAATTAGCAGAATTAGCATCTAATACTATTGATTTATTTAATGCAATTGTGGTATCATCAGGCATATCAAGGTTGGCAGGGCATAAATTTCTGTACACCTTAACAGTATCGTATGTTGTACATACAAGAGCGTAAGACAAATTAAGAATTTCGACACTATATTCATTGTATTCCGAAGTAATATCATCAGCATAAACTGTTATTGTTTCTGTTGTGTCGCCTGTATTCCAAAAGTAAGAATAATTGCCATAATCGGCACTACAATAATAATTTGCATCTATAATAATAGAATCGTTGTTACAAATAGTAGTATCATCAGGCATTGTAAAATTAGCAGGACAAGAATTCCATTGTCTATAAATATAATCGGAATCTTCACAACCATTAGCATCGGTAACAGTTACAGAAACAGACGATGCGCTTGTCCATATTGATTGTGTAGTTTCGCCTGTACTCCACTTATAATATAATCCATCGCCAGCTGTTATTAAAACAGAATCGGTATTTTCGTCGTAACAGAAATAATCGACAGGTGCTGCAATAGGCGATGAGAAAGTTACAATAATTGTATCCTTATATTGCTCTGCTCCAAGAGTAACTATTACAGAATATTCTTCCGAGCTATAACCAATACCTGTAGAATCGACAAGAATATAACTTGAATCTGCACCGGTTGACCATAGATAAGTATCAAAACCTACTCCGGCATCAATTTTATATTCGGCATTAACACATACTGTTGTATCATCTTCAAGGTTGAAAGTAACTCCGGTAAATTCATCGGCTCCTATATCAGGATTTGTTGCATCTCTTGGTTCTCCATCAATATCATCGGTAACTTCGGGTAAAGGTGTTGCTGCTTCATTAAATAATACATTTGAAGTATGTAAATCGGTATTTGATACAAAGTTTGGATTTGATGAAACTGAATTACTGCCAAATCCGGAAGCTGTTTGCCATTCTGATAAATCTACGATATCTACATCCAGCCAATCTGCAATATACTCACCGTTTGAATATAAATTATTAAAATCTGACGATAAAATTTGAGACCCGCTGTACCAACATTTTAATGCATACCCACCTGCCTTATTTGAAAGAATATTATTTTTTATATCAGCACCGGATGTAGAGTATGTAACATCCAAAGCAGAAGGACTTCCAGAACCATATATATTAACAGAATTATTATAGCATTTTGAGTTAGTTCCCAATCCAGATATGCCTGTTGAATGATAATCATTTGATCCGAGACTAATGAAATTATTCAACACTAAATTATTATAACCCTTAAGACATAAGCCAAATGAAATATAATCCCTGTCAATATTAATTATATTTTTTGAAATTATCGTTGAATCCATGTCCCAATCAGACTTAATACCATAATAATAAATATCAAGTTGATAATTATTTTCTATGGTATTTTTTTTAATTAACAGATTTTTCTGATAATCGGCATAAATACCATAAGCAGATTGATTAATAAAATAATTACCTGAAATTGTATTAAATGTTTCTTTACTATTATTACCTCCATCTAAATAAATTCCATAACTACCGTTAACAAATCTGTTTCCTTGAATCGTATTGCTTGTATCCCTGCTGGCATTGTCTGCAGGAAAGTAAACCAGTGCCTGATAATTATTATCCTCATCTGAAATATCACCACTAATTATACAATTTTGAACCAGGTTATTACAAGCACCATTACCAATTTCTACCACTCTGCCATAAGTAGTATCTTCAGACTGAATAGTTATTTGTTTGAATACAAATCTGTTTATACCGTTAAGTTTTAAAGTGTAATTATTTAAAGTATCTGCTTTGTATGTTAATATTACACTTGTGCTATCGCCTGTTGCAGATTGGAATGTTATTGTATCATTTTCGGTATAACCTGTAATAAAATCATTAATAAGAACCTGTTCGTTATAAGTTCCTGTTTCAATATTAAATGTAACAGAACTGTCAACTCCGCAGTCAAACAATGCTGTAATGGCTTCATTGAATGTTGCATAATCGCCCGATGAGCCAATTGTATATTCTCCTTTCAGTACTTCTGTGCAAGTTGATGTAAATTCATCAGCTCCTATATCAGGGCTTATAGCATTTCTTGGTTCTCCGTCAATGTCATCGGTAATTTCCGTTAATGGAGTTCCTGCATTATCTAATATCATACTATTTGTATGTAAATCTGTTTCGGAATAAAAAACAGGCAGAGTTGAAATAGAGTTTACATCTAAACCGGACTCAGATTGCCATGTTGTAAGGTCTGCACATTCTGTGCTTCGCCATTTCGCTAGTGAAACGCCATTTGAAAAAAGACAATTGTAATTACTTGTATTATCATCATACCCCCAACCAATTTCAATAGTGTTTCCTGCTTTTAAATTAATTAAAATATTATTTTTAATATCATTATTATCTCCACAAACTTGTAAAAGAGTGTTGCCACTTTTTTCTCCAATTGATTTTATAGTATTATTATAAAATTTAATATTGTCAATCTGTAATTTAATACTATACATACTTGATGTATTTGATTCACAGATAATAAAATTGTTTGCTATTAAATTTGTATCATATCCTCCAAGAAATTCCATTGCTGCCCACGAAGTTATCATGGTGTTTTTTGTTATGGAGCAATTTTTCATAAGGTAACTATATATAGCTAATCCATATCCGGTTGTTTCAATATTATTATTAGTTATACTGAGATTTTCCTGATAAGCATTTTTTATACTGTTTCCGGTTTGATTTTCGAATTTATTTGAACTTATAATATTACCTGTTTCAAATGCACTAATTACAGAATAAAAATAGATAGCTGTGTTTCCGTTTAAAAATAAATTATTGTTAATGATATTGTTTGTATCAGCTATTGTAGTTTCAGTATTAAATATTTGATATATACCATCAATAAATTGGTTGTTCTCAAAAACATTGTTACATGCACCACTGTCTAAAACCATAAGTTTATCGGCACTATCACTTGTAAATGTAAGATGTTTAAATCTTAAATAATCTGCTCCATTAAGATTGAATAAATAATCGGTAGAATCGGTGGTTAATATAACATCGGTACTATCGCCTGTTTGTGATTGAAAAGTAACTGTACTATTTTGTCCTGCATCGTTTATCTCATTAATCATGTACTGTGCATTGTATATGTCTGGTTTAATATCAAAAACCACATCGCAAGAAACACCGGCAGAGTTTAATGAATCAACAGCTTCTTTTAGTGTAAGATAATCTGATGGCGAACTTCCAATTACATAAGTTCCACACAAAGGATTCGTTGCATAAATTGTTTTTATTATGGTGTCATTTTCATTTTTATAATCATTTAATCCGTTTGGAGAATCTGTCCATATTTTTAAGGTATGTTCACCATAGGTAAAACTTTCGGTTCCTATTATAATATTCTCTTCTGTGTTATAGCAGGGTAAATTACCTGTCCAATTGAATGTTTGTATTGTTCCGTTATCAACTTGATAATTAATATTTGCAGATGTAAGATTATCAGTTCCATAA
Source organism: Bacteroidales bacterium (assembly GCA_030611105.1). Classification (GTDB taxonomy): domain Bacteria; phylum Bacteroidota; class Bacteroidia; order Bacteroidales; family UBA12077; genus UBA12077. The sequence goes on along the minus strand of JAUWQL010000064.1, from coordinate 14,111 downwards.
TTTTTCAAAGTAACTGAAATATTATTATTGCCTGTGTTATAATATGTATCGGGATTATCAAGTGATGTTATTCCCGCATCGGCAGGTATTAAGAAATAAAGCCTGATATCAGGGGTGTTGGAAGAAGCTGAACCGGCAGTTGTGGGAAAAGATGTGTTATCACCATTATAAATTGATATTGAGGGTTCATAATTAGATACAGCAAACTGTGTAAAAGGATGATTATATTGGTCACTATAATTCCGGTAATGAATCTGCAAGTTATTGTTATCATAAATAAAAGTTGAATCAAATTTTATTTTTTTCCATCCTGTTGTTCCTGAATAATCAACATCACCAGTGTAAACCAGGTTCATTGATTCTTCGGCTGGTAATTCTGCTGAAGAAAAAGTTGTTTTTGAGGTTTGCGACAAATATATTTTCTGATTTTCTAATAAATATCCCTGTGTTTGATTGTTGTATGCAATACTCCATATTTTCCCGGGTTGAATAGAATCACTATTATAAATAGAAGCAGTCCACCCAAAGTAGTTACTTGTAGGATAAGGAAGCTGTATACTGTTATAAGAATGACTTCCTATTTCGATATAATCTGCTACCAAAATTGTTTCAGTAAGGGTATCGTTAGTATTTAATTCATCAACTCCTGAATTAGGATTGCTTGTCCATGCTTTAATTACAAATGTATCGGGGTTAAAATCATAATCAGTAGCAAGCACTATTTCGGCAGATTCTTGTCCCGGATTTAAAGAGCCTGTCCAGTTATATGTTGTTTGAGCTGTTCCGTTTACTTCCCATTCAAAATCAACAGCTGTAATAGCATCGGTAAAATAGTTCTTAAAATTTACAGTAATATCATGTAATCCGGGATAAAGTATATCATCGTTATTATTAATTTTGCTAACACCTGCATCTACACCCGGATCAAAAGTTAAGAATATATTAGGTAATTCGTGAGTACGGATGCCTTCCGTTTCCGGAAACGAGCCATCATCTTGTTTGTATTTACAAGGATAATATGTTGTAGTGCCTGAATAATCGCTAAAAGCTTGGTTGGTATTGTTATTTTTTGTCCCATCGTGATTTTCAATATGAATAATTAAATTGTCGGTATTGTTATATACAAAAGGCGTGGTAAGAATAATCGGAGTGTTGCCTAAACCTGTCCATTCTCTGTAAGATATTATACCATCATAAACTAATGTCATTGACGCAATATCGGGATAACCGGCATCCGTAAACCCGATATCAGAAGTGTGAGCCATATATACTTTTTGGTTAAAAGCATCTTCTGCATGTACAATTGATACGTTAAGTCTATAAGATATTTGTGATATATCGCCTATTAAATTTATTTTATCCTGCGGATAAATTACAGTACACCAACTATAATCGAATTGATTGTTATACGGTAAATTTCCCATAATATTTCCACCCGCATCAACATGAACGGTATGTTGTGCATTTAGCTGTAAAACAGCTATTAATGCAATAATAATAAGTAAATATTTTTTCATGGTAATTTAAATTAAAGTGTTATAATAAATAAAAAATCAGTAAAATCAGTTTACATTTAAATGATTAAACGAAGTTATGCAATGTAAAAATAAAATTTTATTGATATATAAGATATTCCATTTTATTTGGTTAAATTTTTAATAAGTATGTTATTTATTACTAGAATAGGTTTTAAACTCAGAAAATTCTTATTTTTATACTCAAATATAATACCAAATATTGTCATGCTTAAAAAAGTATTAAATTTTCTAAAGATTGATGTTTGGCGAATATCACTTAAAAATATGCCAAAATACAAGATTCTTTTGTATAAACAGTTGCGTATTTTACTTCTTGCTTTTCGCGGATATGACGAAGATAAAGTTAGCTTGCGATCGTCAGCTTTAACTTTTTACTCTATGCTATCGGTTGTTCCTGTTGCAGCTATGGCTTTCGGTATTTCCAAAATGGTTGGGATTGATAAACATTTAACAAGATATTTAAACGAACAGTTTACAGGCCAACAGGAAGTTTTAGAGTGGATTATAAAATTTGCTAATTCGTTTCTTGAAAATACAAAGGGTGGGCTTATTGCAGGTGTTGGTGCAATATTTCTTTTTTGGGCTGTAATGAAAGTTTTTGCTAATATCGAAAGTTCATTTAATGCAATATGGCAAATAAGACAAGGAAGAAGCTGGTTCAGGAAATTCAGTGATTATATATCAATGCTGATAGTAGCACCTATTCTTTTAGTAGCATCAAGTAGTGCTACCGTTTTTATTACAACACAAATAGAAAAGTTAACTTCTGAGGTAGCATTTTTTAGTATGATAGGGCCTTTAATTTTCTTTTTTGTAAAATTAATTCCTTATGTACTTATATGGTTACTTTTAACTATGGTATTTATGGTGATGCCTAACACGAAAGTAAACTTTAAATCGGCTTTTGTGGCAGGTATTATATCGGGTACAATATTCGTATTTATACAATGGCTTTATATTCATTTTCAGGTTGGAGTTTCAAAATATAATGCTATTTATGGTAGCTTTGCAGCTTTGCCATTGTTCTTAATATGGTTGCAAATGAGCTGGTTAATTGTGCTGTTTGGAGCCGAAGTTTCTTTTGCGGTTCAGAATGTCGAGAAATATGAATTTGAACCTGATACGCATAATCTGAGTCCTTTTAGCTGGAAAGTACTAACCTTAATGGTTGCTCATTTATTAATAAAAAACTTTGGCAATGGAAAAAAAGCAATGACTGCCGGGGAGATTAGTAAGCGACTTGAAATCCCAATAAGATCTGTTCGTGATATTATTTATAAGCTGATTGATAGTAATATACTGTCTGAAATTAATACTCAACATGATAAAGAAAAAGCATATCAACCTGTTCAGGATATTAATAATTTAACAGTAAGCTATGTTTTAAATGCTATTGATCATTGCGGGGCAGATAAAATTCTTGCAATAGCATCAACGGAAAAAGATCAGATTATTAAAATGTTGAACGATTTTGATATAGCCATTCAAAACGCAAAAGGAACTATGTTATTAAATGATATAAATTAAGTGGGGTGATTAAAAATATAAAATCAAAAAAGAATAAATAAAATTCATTAATAATTATTTACATTTACAAATTAAAATTATTCTATTATGAAAATAGTCATTGCTTTAGCAACATTTAGTATTTTTTTGCAAGCTTCGTTTGCTCAGAATAGTATTAATATTATTGAAAGTAACAACCAATTCTCGTTTGATGTTTATCAAAAGTTAAAAAACCCGAATGAAAACCTTATTTTTTCCCCGGCAAGCATTACATCAGCTATTGCCATGACATATGTTGGTGCTAAGAATAATACTTTCGATGAAATCAGTAATACTTTTTATTTTAATAATGATATTGATGAATTTAGTAAAGATTACATGAATCTTACTGATTTTAGTCAAAAGAAAAAAAGTGATATTAATTTTCATAATGCAAATTCTCTGTGGATTCAAGAAGATCTTAAATTAAATCAGGACTTTTTAGATATCAATAAACAATATTTTACTTCATCGTTACATTTTACAGATTTTGTTAAAGAATCTGAAAAATCAAGGTTAGACATAAATCAATGGGTAGAAAAAAATACCAATAATAAAATCACTGACTTACTACAACCATCATCCATTGATAACACAACCAGACTGGTTTTGGTAAATGCATTATATTTTAAAGGAGCATGGAAAGATAAGTTTAACAAAGAAAAAAATACTGAAGATAATTTTCAGATTGATAAAAAGGTCAACGTTAAAACTGTATTTATGAACAGGTATATTAATTTATGGTATTACAGTGATAAGTATTCTCAAATAATTGATATACCTTACTCAAATGAAAACATATCTTTAATGATTATTCTTCCAAAATCGTACAAAAAATTGAAGAAAATAGAAAAGAAACTAAACAACGAATATTATAGTAATTATATACAAAACAGGAAAAAAAGGCGTATAAATTTGTCTTTACCGAAGTTTAAGATTGAATCGGAATTCGATTTAAACAAAACTTTATCTGAACTGGGTATTAAAGACGCCTTTACCGAAGCAGCTGATTTTTCCGGAATTACCAGTGCCGAAAAACTTTATATAAGCAAGGTTGTACATAAAGCGAATATTGCTGTTGATGAAGAAGGAACAGAAGCGGCAGCCGCCACTGCAGTGATGATGCGAAAAACTTCAGTATTACTTGAAGATATCGATTTTATCGCAAATAAACCTTTTATATATATCCTGCGAAATAATAAAAATAATTGCATTTATTTTATGGGCAAAATTGTAAATCCAAATTTATAAAAACAAATATTCTATTTTATTAACTTTAATTTTACCAAAATGAAACTAAAATTTTCTTTATTAATTTTATTTATTGTCCTAGCTAAATTTACAATAGGTCAAGAATTTCAAAAAGCTCCATTAAATGAAGAGTTTGTCAAATTTATAAACAGTAAAACAAAAGTAACTGGCGTTATTCCTTCACCTACGACTTATGTTTTTTCTGATGAAATAAACAAAGATATTGCAAAATACAGTTTTCCTGATTCTTATGATTTAAGAGATTTAGGATTGGTAAGTGCTGTGAAAAATCAAAATCCGGCCGGACATTGCTGGAGTTTTGCGGCAATTGGTGCAATTGAATCACGAAATTTAAAATTAGGATTTAGTGAATACGACCTCTCAGAACACAATATGGCTACATGTCATGGTTTTGAATGGGAAGAAGGTGGTAATCAGAGTATTGCAACTGCCTATTTATCCAGGTTAAGTGGTCCAATTTTAGAGTCTGAGGATCCTTATGTTGCATCAGATTTTACTTGTTCAGCAACTGGTGTTACTCCACAGTTTTTTATGTCTGAATCACGTTTCTTACCTGTAAATCCTGATGTTATTAAGTATATATTAATGAATTACGGTGCAATAGCCGTATCTTATTTTCATGACGATACTTATTTTAATAGTTCCGATGATACATATTATTATTCAGGTACAGAAAATTCAAATCATGGAGTACTATTGGTTGGATGGGATAATACAAAAAGTACAAATGGCGGTACCGGAGCCTGGATTATAAAAAACAGCTGGGGCACATCTTGGGGTGAAATAGGATTCTTTTATATGTCATATAATGATAGTCATGCTATTGATAAATCGACTATTTATCCTATCAGAAAAGAAATAAATAATATTGATACAATATTAATGTATGATTATTTCGGAGAAATTAATTCTTATGGATATGGGGATTACACCGATTATGCTTTAATTAAATACAATGTTTCTGAAAATTATAACTTCAATAAAACAGGAACTTATATTGGTGCATCAAATTCAATTATAGATATTGAGGTGTTTAGCACAAAAGATGGTAATACACTAAGCGACACATTAGCATCTGCTTATAATTTATTCGTTGAATACCCTGGTTATCATACATTTGACATTCCTTTTAGCGCAAATGGAGATTTTTATATAAAGATCAAATATTATACGCCTAACGATAAATACCCTATACCTGTTGAATTAGAATATGCAGATTATGTATATCCTCAAATAGAATCAAATGTTGGTTGGATAAGTAATAAAGGAGAAACATGGAATTTAATTGGAAGTGGAACAAGTGCTGAAGTTGATTTATGTATTAGAGCTTATGGAACAAAAAGTAATATTAAGGCTTCATTTACATCAGATTATGAAACTATTTGTTATGATAGCGATGTAACATTTACAAGTACTTCATCGGGTGATATCGTAAGTTACTCATGGGATTTTGGTCAGGATGCTATACCAGCAACAGCATCAGCCGAGGGCCCTCACCCTGTTACTTATTCATCCGAAGGGTTTAAAACAATTAAGTTAGTTATAGAAAATTCTTTAGGAACTAAAGATTCTATCATTAATTATGATTTTATCAATGTAAGTAGTGAAATTAATTTAAATATTTCTCCTGCAGATAGTCTTTATTTAAATAATGGCGATACTATTGAATTAACTGCTTTTGGAGCTATTTCTTATGAGTGGTATCCTTCAGCATTAATTATTGGTGACAATACAAATTCTTCAATTATGGTATCACCAGATACAGACACAATTATTTATGTTAATGGTACAATGAATAGTTGTTTAAATACTGATTCAATAAAGATTATTCTTACATATGCACCAGAGAATGATGATGTTTGTGATGCAATTGAGTTAACACTTAACGAAGAATTAGGTCCTTTTACTAATGCACATGCAACAGTACAAAACAATGAACCATTTCCGGACACAACTGGTTCGAACTGTAATACTCCAGGGTATTGGTGTAGTGAAGGTGGTTTGCAAAACAGTATTTGGTTTACATTTATTGCTCCAAAATCTGGTACTATAATGATTGAAACTGACGGAATGGATAATCAAATAGCTGTTTATGATGCAGAAAACTGTGAAGATATTATTAGTGGTAATGAATCATTATATGAAATTATAGCTGCTAATGACGACCATGAAGATGCTGATTATTCTGCAACTATCGAAGAATTAACAGGTTTAACATCAGGCAAAACATATTGGTTACAACTGGATGGTAGTGCAGGGGGAGCTGAAGGTGAATCTACAATTACAATTACAGAATTCAGTGCTGATAACGATTCACCATGCGATGCAAAAAGCTTAGAATTCTTTACAAATTATTCGGAAAATAACACTTATGCCTCAGTTGACATTAATGAACCATTTCCTGATAATTCTGATTGCACAGCACAAAATAGCTGGTGCCCAGATGATACATTAAATGCAACTGTTTGGTACAAATTTGCTGCTACCTCCTCAGGCGTGGTAAGTATTGCATCGACGGGTTTCGATAATCAAATTGCTGTTTATTCTGCAAGTGATTGTGCTGATTTACTATCTGGAGATCCTGCTGATTACACTATTCTTGCAGCAAATGATAACTATGAAGGTAGTGATGCTGCTTCAATCTATTCAATAACCGGATTAACCGAGGGAACAAATTATTGGATACAGGTTGATGGTAAAAACGATAACTTTTTTGGGACATTTACTTTATATTTAAAAGAATGGCCTTTATCAACTAAAAACAATTTAAAAACCACCGATCTGATTAAAGTTTATCCTAATCCAAGCAATGGTGAACTCAAAGTGGATTTGTCAAATCTTCAAAGTATTGATAAAAATTCAACTATTGAAATATTATCTATTGATGGTTCTGTAATTCATAGGTATGAATGTACACCAAATCAAACAGAATATAATTTATCAATTGACAGGTCGGGAATGTTTATTATTCGTATTACAACACTAAATAATGTGTATTCGATACCAATTGTTATAAAATAACTAAAATAATCAAAGGGCATCTACAACAGATGCCCTTTGTTTTTTATAAATTTGAAACTTTCATAATCATATAACGTTATTATTCATAAATGAAACAAACACTCTATATAATAACTCTATTCCTGTTATTCTCCGGTTTTGGTTTTGCACAAGATTATACTGAATATTATTTCAAATTTGAAATAAAAGACAAATCAGAATTAAATACAATTACGCAGATAATATCTATCGATAATGTAAAAGGGCTTGAAATTTTTGCTTATGCAAATCAGCAAGAACTGGATGAATTTCAAAAAATGGATTATAAAATAGAGTTCCTTCAAAAACAAATACCAAAATCGCTTACAATGGCAACCACAGTTGCTGAAATGTCATCATGGGACAGGTACCCGACTTATGAAGTATACCGACAGATGATGAAAGATTTTGAAACAAATTATCCAGGCATTTGTAAATTAGATTCAATTGGTACTACAGGTAACGGTCGTGAATTATATGTATTAAAGATTTCGGACAATGTTGAAACAGAAGAAAATGAGCCTGAATTTTTTTACACCGGTACAATGCACGGTGATGAAACAACCGGTTATGTATTAATGCTCCGGTTAGCCGATTCTATTTTAACCAGTTATGGTTCAGAAACTGAAATTACAAACTTAGTCGATGAAATTGAAATATTCATTAACCCCAATGCAAACCCTGATGGTACGTATTACGGAGGAAATAATACTGTTTCAGGTGCAATTAGATCAAATGGGCATGCAGATTTAAATCGTGATTTTCCGGATCCCCGAATTGGTGCTAATACTCCTTACCAGCCCGAAACACAGGCAATGATGGATTTTGCCGAAGAACATAACTTTATAATGGCAGCTAATTTTCATGGTGGTGCCGAAGTAATGAATTATCCATGGGATACATGGACGAGTTCAGGAAACTCTCATGTAGATACTGACTGGTTTGAACGTGTTTGTACTGATTATGTTACTATAGCACGAACGGTATTATCAAGTTATATGACATATAATTATTCCGATGGTGTTACTAATGGTGGGGACTGGTACGTAATTGAAGGTGGCCGCCAGGATTATATGAATTATTGGCATCAGTGCAGAGAAGTAACAATAGAACTATCAACTGCAAAACTATTGGATACAGAAAACCTTAATAAATACTGGGATTACAATAAGGAATCTCTTTTACAGTATATGAATGAATGTTTGTATGGTATAAGAGGAATAGTAACAAATTCTAAAAGTAACCCTTTAGATGCAATGATATGGATTGTTGACCATGACAGCAATGGAGATAGTTCAATGGTATTTACTGACCCTGATATTGGTAATTATCACAGATTAATTGAGCCGGGAACATACGATATAGTTGCATCTTCGGATGGATATATCAATGATACAGCAAAAAATATTGTTGTAACACTTAAAAATGTCGTTTTGGTTAATTTCGAGCTTATTTGTGACTCTATATTATTAAAAACTGAGCCAGCTTATATTAATGACACATTGTTTTATGATCAAATAGTTAATCATAATATCATTATCTCAAACGATAGTTCAGCAATTACCACAACATATAATATTGAGGTTGAAAATCCAACTGAAAACGGTTGGTTGGAAATAAATAAAAACTCCGGTATTTTATCAGGGACAGAAAATGATACAGTTGTTGCAACATTAAATTCGGAATTACTTAGTGCTGGTTATTTCTCAGCAAATGTTATTTTAATCTCAGAAGATTATAGAACTGATACTATACCTGTTAACATTGTGGTAAAAGACACAATCTCAACCCGAATTGAACCACAAATAATAAATGACACACTTTGGGGCGGGGATAACCCTGAATATGAAATAATTATTGAAAATGATGGTTCTGTTTCTTTAGACTATTTAATAGAAATAGAAAATAGTGCTGAAAATAGCTGGATAAATTTAAGTGAAAATTCAGGTAATTTATTACTTACTGAAACTGACACAATTCAAGCAACCATTAATACAATTGGTATTGGTTTTGGTAATTTTAATTGTAACATTATAATTCGGAAAGAAAATAGCACAAATGATACCATTCCTGTGTTAATTTTTATTAAGGATACGGTTGCATCTGAAGTAAATCCAACCAGTATAACTGATACTTTATATCAGGATAGTAGTAAAGAATATCCTGTCGTTATCAAAAATATAGGAAATAGTATTTTAAATTATTCAGCGATACTTGAATTTTCAGGTGAACCCGAAACATGGATTAGTCTGAATAAAGAAAATGGATCAATACTTCCTGAATGTAATGATACGATTCTTGTAATAATTAATACAAACGATATTGAACCGGGAGATTATGTTTGTGTCCTGACCATTTATGAAAATGATGGTGATAATTTTTCCGTTCCTATAGAAATATATGTGAATAAAATTCAATCAATTGATATAAGACCGGAAATTACGAAATTTAAATTATACCCCAATCCTTTTAGTGATCAAATAAACATTGAGTTTTATGTGTATTCAAGTTATTACGTTAAAATAAGTATGTTTAATATCTGTGGTAATGTTATTTTTGAAAAAGATATACACTCTTTAAATAACAATAAAAATAATATTGTTTTAAACGATCTTTTTAATATTCAAAATCTTCCAAAGGGAATATATTTCATACAAATCTCAACATCAAATTATCAGATTACTAAAAGAATTATTAAAAATTAGTAATCTTTCATTTACACATATAAATTATTATCAAAAGATTTGTAACGTTAACGTTGTAAATAAATACGTTAATAAAAACTTCAATAAAATACACAACCTTTTATGTTGAATTAAAGTATTATAAGGCAATAAAATATTGTATATTATTGGTATTTGCTTACAAATTAAATAAATTTACAAGTATCATTTATCAAGCACTAAATCCTACAAAATATCGACAATGGATAAAGAACAAGAACAAAAACTCGTTTTAAAAATAGCCGATTTATTAAGGGAGAATAAAGGACTTTCGAACCAATTGAAAGAATTAACCGAGGATCATAAAAGGCTCTCAAAGCAAAATGAAAAACTAGATAATATAATTTCATCCTTACCTCCGGATGTATTACCAAAAGATGCGAGTAGCCAGATAAAAAGCCGAACAAAACGGTTCGTAATGGCAACTATTTTATATGCTGATATTCAGGGATTTAAAAGCATTGCAGAACAAGCAGGAACTTCTGGTATTATTGATGAATTAGACCAGATTATTTTCCATTTTAACTCAATTGTAAAAAAATATAAAATTCAAAAGATAAAAACAATTGGTGATGCATATATGTGCGCTGGTGGTGTTCCGGTTAAAAATATCACAAACCCGGTTGACGTAGTTCTTGCAGCTTTGGAAATGCAGGATTATCTGAATACCTTAAAAGTTGAATATGAAAGTCAGAATAAAAAATTCTGGGATTTAAAAATGGGAATTCATACCGGCCCTGTTACTGCTACCTTTTCGGGCAGAAAAAAAATATCTTATGAGCTAAAAGGTGAGACAGTTCATATTGCTACAAGAATGGCTTCTGCAAGTGATGTAAGTAAGATAAATATATCTATTATGACTTATGAGCTTGTAAAACAATACTTTGTTTGCGATTATAATGGAAAAATTCCTGTTAAGTATAAAGGTGAAATGGAGATGTACTTCTTAAAAAGAATCAAACCGGCATATTCTGAGGATCGTAAAAAAGGGAGATGCCCTAATCAAATATTATGGAATAAGTACTTATTAAGGCAATTTACCGATTTACAGGAACTAATTTTAGACAGGCTGGAAAAAGATTTACCATCATATCTTTATTATCACAACTTTAAACATACTATTGATGTAATTAACCAGGCAGAGCTTATAGGATATGGCGAAGGTGTTGATGATGAGTCCATTTTATTATTAAAAACTGCTGCTTTATTTCACGATGCCGGCCATATAATTGATTACGATGAACATGAATATAACGGAACACAACTTGCCAAAGAATACTTACCTAAATATAAATATTCACAAGAACAAATTGATAAAATTTGTGAGTTAATAATGGCAACCAAGCTACCTCCTAAACCCAATAATGTATTGGAAAGTATAATGTGTGATTCGGATCTCGATTATTTGGGAAGAAGCGATTTTATTCCGGTTTCGAATACTTTATTCAAAGAGCTTAAAGAACAAAATAAGATTGGCAGTTTAAATGACTGGAATAAAATACAGGTTAAGTTTTTATCTAATCATCATTTTTTTACGCAGACCGGTAAAAATTTGCGCGAGGTAAATAAGCAAATGCAAATTGATAGAATCAAAAAACTTATTGAAGATTAATCTTAATTTTTACTTTACACTTTTTTTATTCTGAATCGTCTAATACAATTTCGAAGGGGACATTCATAGAATCTCTGTAATCAATGCCAATTTCCCTAATTTCATCATCATAAATACTGTATAGCCAGGTAACTTTAACTTCAGAATTAGTATTCTCATTTAATGCATCAATTTTATTTAATATATCAAAAAATATTTTTGATGATGATGAACTAATCATTTTCATTTGAAAAATAAACTCGGGGGTTTTATTAGGGTTTTCTATGTATTTATCCAACCAGGTTAATACCGGATCATAAAATAGATATACATTTTCTGGTATGGAATTTCCTTTAATTTCAAATCTACCTGTTTCAGGATCAAAATGAATTAATGGTGTATCTTCTGTTTCTTTTATGTAGAGAGTATTCATAAGGTTATAGTTATAAGCTTTAATATGTTATAACTAAGTTAATAAATAATCTAATGAATACAATGAAGAAATTATTAAATTAATTTGAAATATGATTATTTGGAATAAAACTACATTGTTATGGCTTACTCATGTACAGGAACCAGCTCAAACGGAGCTTTTGTAAATTCCTTAAAATCAACTCCAACCTCCTGAATATCATCATCTCCATAATTGTAGTACCAAATAATATTAACATCAGACTTGCCAGAGTCAACAATTTTATTAATTTTTTTTAAAATATCAATAAATAATTTTGATGAAGAAGTATTTATAATATTCATCTGAAATACAATCTCTGTAACTGGGTTAGGAGATTCTGCATATTTGTCAAGCCAATTAACTACAGGTTTATAAAAACTGCTTGCATTTTCGGGCATTGAATTTCCGCGAATCTCAAACTTTTCTTGTTTAGTGTCGAAATTAACAGCAGGGCAGGAGTCGTTCGACAAAATTTTCAGGGCTTCCATTAACAATTTCTTTTTTTGATTTATGTAAGTATAAATTTAATAAAATTATATTATCTTGTATCAGTTTGATGATAAAATTTTTATTTCAGTTCTCCTGTTTTCTGCTTTTCCCAATTCTGTATCGTTTGTACTTACAGGTTGAGTCTCACCATATCCTTTATAAGTTAGCCTTTCTTGATTAATACCATTTTCAACTAAATATTTATATACTGATTTTGCTCTGTTATTCGATAATTCTATATTATATTCTATTGCACCAACATTATCGGTATGTCCTGAAATTTCAATTTTCAGACCCGGGTTATTATTCATAAACTCTAACAATTTTGTCAGTTCTGCTACTGATTTATCAATAAGCTCGTATGAATCTGTTGTATAAAAAATATTTTTTAAAATAATTTTTTCACCGGGTTTTATTGGATTTAAAGCCACATCTTTCAAATATGGATTTAAAATCTCATGCACTCCTTTTAGGTTAAAATTATCCGAATAAAATAAATATCCTTCCTTCGAAACGTTAAGTGCATAGTCATTATCGGTTGGAATACATACTAAAAATTCTCCGGTATTTGGGTCTGATTCAGCTTGCATTATTATTTCGTTCGATTCTAAACTAATTAACTCAAACCTTGCTTCTAACTTTTTTTGGTTTTCCGAATTGAATACTTTTCCCTTGATGTAAGACACAGGATTTGGCCTGGCCTCGTTGTATAATTCAAATTCAAAAATATCACGTCCTTTTTCACTTAACCTGTCAGATGAGAAAAATGCCCTGTTACCTTTAGCATTTACGATTAATCCAATTTCATCGAACGTAGTATTTATAGGATATCCAAGATTCATAGGTTTACTCCAGGTTCCATCATCGTTTCGGGTTACTTTATACAAATCAAATCCCCCCATACCAATTCTTCCATCTGATGCAAAGTAGAGTGTCTTATTATCAGGATGTATAAATGGTGATTGTTCTTGTCCGGAGCTATTCACATTCTTCCCCGGGTTAATTGGTTTTGACCATTTTTCATCTTCCATAAGATTACTAATCCATATATCTTTTTGTCCATAACCTCCATCACGATTACTCACAAAATATAATGTTTTTCCATCGGGCGAAATAGATGGCTGAGCTTCCCAATATCCCGAATTAATTGGTGGCCCTAGATTAACAGCTTCAGTCCATTCGCCATTTTCTTTCGTGCTTGAATATATATCACAGCGTCCTTTTCCATCCGCCCTGTTACAAGCTGTAAAATACATTATTCGCCCATCCACTAAAATGGTTTGAGCACCTTCGTTCCCTTTTGTATTTAATGGTTCTCCCGCATTAACAGCTTTACTCCAAAAATCATTTTCTTTTACACTGATATAAAAATCCTCATGCACGTTGCTGTCGAAAAAGGAGCACAGGAAGGTGAGCCGTTTGCTTCTTATCTTTCGCATTTGAAAAAACAAGGTTTCGTT
>JAUWQL010000112.1 GCA_030611105.1 Bacteroidales bacterium | reverse complement strand
CAGAACAAAAGAACCGGGAGCAAACGGAGAACCTTTATATCTTGATATAAGAGAATTGTTTTATGGAAAAGAAAATGCTCCAATAGTTGTTGGTGGACGTTATGGATTAAGTTCAAAAGATACTACTCCTGCTCAAATTATTTCTGTGTATGATAATTTAAATTTACCGGAACCAAAAAATCATTTTACGTTAGGTATTGTAGATGATGTTAAATTTACCTCTTTACCATTGTTACCTGAAATTAGTGTAGTGCCTAAAGGTACTTTCGAAGGTAAATTTTATGGTTTAGGTTCTGACGGAACAGTGGGAGCAAACAAAAACTCAATAAAAATTATCGGTGATTCAACTGATAAATATGCTCAGGCATACTTTGCTTATGATTCAAAAAAATCTGGTGGTATTACTGTTTCACATTTGCGTTTTGGCGACAGTCCGATTCGTTCACCATATTTAGTTGGCACTCCTGACTTTGTTGCATGTCATGTTCCTGCATATCTTAATAAATATGATATGTTAAAAGGAATTAAGCAAGGTGGTACTTTTTTATTAAATAGTACCTGGAATGCTGAAGAAACTAAAAATCATTTTCCTGACGAAATGAAGAAAACTTTGGCAGAAAAAGAGATTAAATGTTACATAATTAACGCAACAAAAATTGCTGACGAAATTGGTCTGGGTAACAGAACAAATACTATTATGCAATCTGCTTTCTTTAAAATTTCAAATGTAATTCCTTACGATAGTGCAGTTGAAGAAATGAAGAAAGCAATTGTTAAAACTTTCGGCAGAAAAGGTGAAGATATTGTAAATATGAATAAAGCTGCTGTTGAGCGTGGAGGTGATGCTGAAGAAGTTATTATTCCTGCTGAATGGAAAAATATTGAAATTAAAGCAAAAACTGACGATAGAAATATTCCTGATTTTATTAAGAATATTGCTGAGCCAATTAATGCTCAAAAGGGAGATGATCTTCCTGTAAGTGCATTTATTGGAAGAGAAGACGGAACTTTCCCTGCAGGTACAACTGCTTATGAGAAACGTGGTATTGCTATAACTGTTCCTGAATGGATAGCTGATAATTGTATTCAGTGTAACCAGTGTGCTTATGTTTGTCCTCATGCAGCTATCAGACCATTCTTATTAACTGATGAAGAATTAGAGAATGCTCCTAAAGGTACAAAAGCAATTCAGGGAATAGGTGGTACTAAAGAATATAAATTTAAAATTCAGGTTAGTCCTCTTGATTGTACAGGTTGTGGTAACTGTGCTGATGTTTGTCCGTCTAAAGAAAAAGCTTTGGTTATGAAGTCTCTTGATTCACAGATGGGAGAAGCTCCTCGTTGGGATTATATGCACAGCAAAGTTGGTTATAAGGATACTGTTCTTCCAAAAGAGAAGAGTGTTAAGAATAGTCAGTTTGCTCAACCATTATTCGAGTTTAGTGGTGCATGTGCTGGTTGCGGTGAAACACCATATATTAAAACGATTACGCAATTATTTGGTGATCGAATGATGGTAGCTAATGCAACTGGATGTTCATCAATTTATGGCGGTTCGGCTCCTTCTACTCCGTATTGTACAAATAGCGAAGGTAACGGTCCTGCATGGGCTAATTCATTATTTGAAGACAATGCTGAATATGGACTGGGAATGCATATAGGTATTGAAAAACTTCGTACAAGAATTGCTGAAAAAATGAATGCTTCGATGAATGAAGTGTCTGCTGATACACAAGCTGTATTTAATGAATGGATTGAAAAAATGACTGATGCTGAAGGTTCAAAAATAGCATCCGCAAAAGTTGTTAAAGCTTGTAAGAAAGAAAATAATCAAATAGCAAAAGAGATCTTATCATTAGAACAATATCTTATTAAGAAATCTACATGGATATTTGGTGGTGATGGTTGGGCTTATGATATTGGATACGGAGGATTAGATCATGTATTGGCTACTGGCGAGGATGTAAACGTTCTTGTTCTTGATACAGAGGTATATTCTAATACAGGAGGTCAGGCATCTAAAGCTACTCCTGTTGGTGCTGTTGCTAAATTTGCTGCTGCCGGAATGAGATTACGTAAAAAGGATCTTGGAATGATGGTTATGTCGTATGGACATGTTTATGTTGCTCAAGTAGCAATGGGTGCCAGCCAAAATCAATATTTTAAAGCGCTTAAAGAAGCAGAAGCTTATCCCGGACCATCATTAATTATAGCTTATTCTCCATGTATTAACCATGGACTAAAATTAGGAATGGGTAAAACTCAACTAGAAACAAAATTAGCTGTTGAAGCTGGTTACTGGCATAATTACCGATTTAATCCATTATTGGAAATAGAAGGTAAAAATCCTTTCCAACTTGACTCAAAAGAACCGGACTGGAATAAGTTTCAGGAATTTCTGAAGAGCGAAGTGCGTTATACTTCATTAACGAAATCATTTCCTGAAGTTGCAGAAGGTCTGTTTAAACAAGCAGAAGAAGATGCAAAATGGAGATATAATAGTTATAAAAGGTTAGCTTCTAATTAAGATTATATAACTTAGATAGAAAAGCAGGATTTATCCTGCTTTTTTTATTTCAACCTGACAATTACATCACCTTTTGAAACCATATCTCCGTGTTTAAAGAAGATTTCATCAACTTCACCATCGTATTCTGAAACTATTTCATCGTATGTATAATTGGTTTCAATATAGCATATTCGCTGTCCTTTTTTTACTTGGTTGCCCAATTCAACCGCTTGTTCTTCAATGAAATAGTTGAGGTTGTAAAAAATCCTTCCCATGTAAGGTGAAGAAATATCTTTTTTATTCGGATCGGCTTTAACATGTTCAGCTTCTGCTGCAGGTTTTTTAGCTTCTTCTCTTAATTTTTGAATTTCATCATTAAATCTCTTTTTTGCCAAACCGGATTTAAAATCACGATATTGACGCTCGTGCATTGCAAATTCAAATAATTCTTCATCATCTTCTCCTAATTCCCATCCATTTTCTTCCATTTCTTTTCTATATTTATCAAGTTCATCCGGATAGTTATCTTGTGGTACACCTGTATAGAATTCTTTTCCAAGATTATTTGCAATTTCAATAATTTTTGGATCCAGTTTTCCGGGTAACTTACCGGCTTTACCAATAATCATATCCCAGGCATTATTGTCAATTATTGCAAATTTATCTTTACCTTGTATTTCCTGCATAACATTAAGTAAGGCAATATTTTTTACATATTGACTAAACGGTGTTACGAGAGGTGGATTTCCCAGTTTAGGCCATATATCAATTACTTCATCAAATAATTTAACCAGTAGATCATCTTCTGTTAATTTTTCTTTTCCCTGAGTTGTTAAGGTTTGATTTAATCCCTGATGTATCCCTTTTAAATCGGCCATCATACTTCCCATCATCCCACCAGGCAATCCTGCTTGTACAAGTAAAGATGACATATATCTATTTTTGGGATTTATAAAATACCCTAAAAAATCATCCATAAATTCCTGGTTTAAAGCTCTTGCTTTCATATAAGCTTTCATATTTATTTCAGGAACTATAAATCCGGCATCTTTAAGCATTGCTTGAATAGTAATTATATCAGGATGAACCATGCCCCAAGATAAAGGCTCCATTGCAACATCTATATAATCAACTCCGGATTTTGCAACTTCTAACATGGATGCAACAGAAAATCCTGGCCCGGAATGACCATGATATTGTACTAATATCTGTGGATATTTTTTCTTAATCTCACTCACTAGTTTTCCAAGCGTAACAGGACGGCCAACACCGGCCATATCTTTTAAACAAATTTCATCAGTACCGTACTCAACTGCCTTATCCACAACACCCATAAAGTATTCAACGGTATGTATATCGGAATGTGTTATACTTAAAGTAGCTTGTGAAATCATTCCTGCTTCCTTTGCATATTTTATTGAAAGTTCCAGGTTTCGGTGATCATTTAAACCACAAAACGAACGGGCAATATCAACTCCTTGTGCTTTTTTTACTTTAAACATTAATCTGCGCACATCGGCAGGTACGGGAAACATCCTTATTCCATTCAGTGCTCTTTCGAGCATGTGAGTCTCAATACCAGCTTCATTAAATGGTTTGGTCCATTCTCTTATTGCTTTATTTGGATTTTCGCCATATAATAAATTAACCTGCTCAAAAGCTCCGCCGTTTGTTTCTATTCTCGAAAAACAACCCATGTCAATAATTACCGGAGCAATTTTTTTTAATTGGTCAACTCTTGGAACATACTTGCCGGATGATTGCCACATATCGCGATATACTAAGCTAAATTTGATTTCTTTGCTCATAACTTTTTATTCAAAACATATTTAATAAACACAGGTTAATACCAGGTATGTTTATCTGATATTTAAAACTTAAAATTGAAACACAAGTTAAGAAAATAGCTGAAATAATAAAACTCATTGTTTAAATGTATTTTTTTGATTTTAATATCACAAAATATTTAACTTTGCATGCTATATTAAAATTAAAATGTTTTGGGCAGAATTTTAGCAATTGATTACGGAAAGAAAAGAGTGGGTATTGCAGTAACAGATCCGTTACAGATGATTGCTAATTCATTAACAACGGTAAATACAAAAGAAATTTGGGATTTCTTAGCAAATTATTTAGAAAAAGAACAAATTGATTGTATTGTTGTTGGATATCCTAAGCAAATGAATAATCAGGCTTCTGATGCAGTTAGGTATATTAATCCATTTTTGGGAAGGTTAAGAAAACTTTATCCTGACATAGATGTTAAATTAGTTGATGAAAGATTTACATCAAAAATTGCTTTTCAAACAATGATTGATGCAGGATTAAAAAAGAAAGCCAGACAGAATAAGGCATTGGTAGATACTATTAGTGCTACAATAATTTTACAATCGTATTTAGAACAAAGAACAAAATATTAAAATGATTTATCCTATAGTTATATATGGTTCGCCGGTATTAAGAAAAGTAGCACAGGAAATTGATAAGGACTATCCGGAGCTGGATAAGTTTATTGACGATATGTGGGAGACAATGTATCAGTCTGATGGTCTTGGATTGGCAGCACCACAGGTTGGTAAATCTATTCGTTTATTTGTTATCGATTGTGCGCCACTGGAAGAGGACGAACCTAAGTTAAAAGATTTTAAAAAAGTTTTTATAAATGCCAAAATTACAGAAAGAGAAGGTGATAATTTGCCATTTAATGAGGGGTGTTTGAGTATCCCCCTTATAAGAGAAGATGTAGTTCGTCCTTCTAAAATAAGAATGGAATATTACGATGAAAATTTTCATTTTTATGATGAATGGTTTGAAGGAATAGCTGCAAGAGTAATTCAGCATGAGTACGATCATACTGAAGGAATATTGTTTACCGATAAAGTTGCACCGATTAAAAGACGATTATTAAAAGGTAAATTACAGGCAATTACAAAAGGTAAATTTAAAGTTGATTATAAAGTGAAATTACCTAAATAAAATTAATATAGATTTATTGAAAAGCCTTTTAACTATTTGTTGAAAGGCTTTTTTAATATTAACCTGAGTTCGGTATAAGAATTAATTTACAGAAAGCAAATAGAGTGTGAGATTTGAGGAAGAAAACTTGAAGTAATAACGGGTTATTTCAAAAGATTTATTCCTTAAAGATTGCGCTATATTTGCTTTCCCTATGGGCATCATGAGATTTCCCATATACTTCCTCATATTTTTTTAGATTATCCCGATAGTCTTTCAAAAATATGACTTGTCTATGAAAAACCCAATGAAGCTGTAAAAAATTCTTATATCGAGCTCAGGTTATTACATCCAGGTATTAAACTTTTCAAAATAAATAAAGTCTAAATTTAAATGTTTTGAACACATTGGGGTATTAAACGTTTTAAATTTATAAATTTGTTAACCTACTCTAAAATTAATTAAATATTATAATAATGAGAACTTTACAGAACAGACGATTTAATGTGCAAACCTTATTTGCGCAATTTTTTTTAGTTATTTTTCTTTTTTCTTCAACTAATCTTTTTGCAAAAAAAGAAGAACCCAAGAAAGAAGAGGATCCGATTAATTCAGGAATTTTAAGTGGATTAAAATTCAGAAGTTTAGGGCCGGCATACGCATCAGGTCGAATAGCAGATTTTGCTGTAAATCCAGAAAATCCATCCGAATTTTACGTAGCCGTTGCTTCTGGAAATATATGGAAAACAGTTAATAATGGAATTACCCTAAAACCTGTTTTTGATAGTTATGGTACGTATTCTATTGGTGCTTTAGCAATGGACCCTAATAACTCTAATGTTGTATGGGCGGGAACCGGTGAAAATAACCATCAACGTGCATTGGGGTATGGTGATGGAATATATAAAACTGTTGATGGAGGTGAGTCATGGGAAAATATGGGGTTGAAGGAATCAAGACATATTGGTATGATTGCCATTGACCCAATAAATTCTAATATAGTATATGTTGCTGCTGAAGGTTCGGCATGGGGTTCTGGAGGAGAAAGAGGATTGTATAAGACAATAGATGGTGGAAAAACCTGGAATAAAGTCTTAAATGTTAGTGAGAATACCGGTGTTAATAATGTTCTTGTAGATCCAAGAAATTCAGATGTAATATATGTTACTACTGAACAGCGTCGTCGTCATGTTCATACAAAAATTGGCGGTGGACCGGAATCAGGTGTTCAAAAATCTACAGATGGTGGAAAAACATGGAGGAAAATTGAATCGGGATTACCCGATGTTCATAAGGGCGGAATGGGAATTGCAATTTCACCTGTTAATCCGGATTATTTATATTTAATAATTGAAGCTGCCGAAAATGAAGGTGGTTTTTATCGTTCTGCAAATAGAGGAGAATCATGGGAAAAGATGAGTGATCATGCATCAAGTGGTCAGTATTATAATGAACTTTATTGTGATCCTGTTAATGTTGATAAAGTTTTTTCAGTTGAAACTGTTTCTCATGTAACTTATGATGGTGGAAAAACATGGAACCGTTTAAGTTTAAATGAGCGCCATGTTGATGATCATGCATTATGGATAGATCCAAACAATACCGACCACTGGATGATTGGTGGAGATGGTGGAGTATATATTACTTATGATGATGGCAAAAATTATCGTTTTGTTTCTAATCTTCCTGTTACCCAGTTTTATCGTGTGGGAGTTGATAACGATTATCCTTTTTATAATGTTACAGGTGGTACACAAGATAATAATAGTTGTGTTGGGCCTTCAAGAACTAAAAGCAGAGGAGGTATTACAAGTGACGATTGGACTGTTACCATAGGAGGAGATGGATTCTGGTCACAAATCGACCCGGAAGATCCAAATATAATTTATAATGAATATCAGTACGGAAACGTGTACAGATATGATAAAAAAAGTGGCGAAGATTTATACATTAAACCACAGCCTGCAAAAGGTGAATTAACTTACAAATGGAACTGGAATACACCGTTAATTATTAGCCCTCATAACAATACACGTTTATATATAGCCGCAAATGTTTTATTTAAAAGTGATGACAGAGGAAATACATGGGAAGTTATTAGTGATGACTTAACTACCGGTATTGACAGAAATACATGGCCGGTAATGGGAAAATACTGGAGTGCTGATGCTGTTGTTAAAGATGTTTCAACATCTCTTTATGGTATGGTTGTTTCTCTTGTAGAATCTCCTGTTAAAGAAGGCTTAATTTATGCAGGTACTGACGATGGAGTTATATCTGTTACAGAGGATGGAGGTCAGAATTGGAGAAAAATTACAACTTTCCCGGGAATTCCGGCTAATACTTATGTAAGTGATATTTATGCATCAAGATATGATGAAAATATTGTATATGCATCTTTTGATAACATGAAAAGAGATGATTTTAAACCTTATCTTTTAATGAGTACTGATAAAGGAAATACATGGAAAGCGATTACAACAGGATTTCCTGAGAATGGAACTGTTCATGCAATTGAGCAAGATCATGTTGATAAGGATTTATTGTTTGCAGGAACTGAATTTGGAGTATTTTTCACATATAATGGTGGACAAAAGTGGGTTCAGTTAAAAGCGGGGTTACCTACTATTGCAGTTAGAGATATGGTAGTACAAAAAAGAGAAAATGATCTTGCCATAGCAACTTTTGGTAGAGGTTTTTATATTTTAGATGATTATACGCCTTTACGAGAAGTTAAACCTGCATTGATTGAAAAAGAAGCTCATCTGTTTGCAATTAAAGATGCATTGTTATATGTACAAACAGGAAAGAAATACGGACAAGGATCTACTTATTTTACTTCACCAAATCCCGAATTTGGAGCAAATTTTACATATTATTTAAAAGAGGTTCCTAAAACAGAAAAGGAAAAACGACAGGAACAAGAAAAAGAATTATTTAAAGAAGGTAAGAGGATTCCTCAACCTACATGGAAAGAATTAGAAGATGAGGGAAAAGAAATTGCTCCATACTTAATTTTTACTATAAAGGATGAAGACGGTTTTGTAATAAAAAAAATAAACAAAAAACCTTCAAAAGGAATTAATAGGATTACCTGGAATTTAAAGTATTCAGGTACTTTCCCAACAAGTTTGTCTAAAGATAAATTTGATCCATTTAACGAAAGTAGGGGGTTTTGGCTGGTAATGCCTGGGAAATATTTAGTTTCTGTTTCTATGTATGAAAAAGGAGAAGTAAAAGAATTATTAGCTGATAAAGAATTTAATATAAATGCTCTTAAAAATACGACACTTCCTGCTTCGGACAGAAAAGCAATGGTTCAGTTTCAAAGAAATGTAGCTGAGATGACAAGAGTTATGGCTGGAACTATTGATTTTAACGAAGAATTAATTGAGAAAGTTGATTACCTGAAACAAGCAATTGTTATAACTCCTGGAGCTAATCACAATTTATTGGTTGAGGCAGAAAGAATAGAAAGTGAATTAGATGAAATATTATTTAACTTTGAAGGAAGTAAAGCTAAAGCTAGCGATGAAGAAATTCCTCCAAGGCAAGTTCCCTTAACAAACAGATTGCAATATATCATTTGGGGCCAATCAGGATCGACATCTGCAATAACAAGTACAAGTAAGATGGCTTATGAAATTATTCAAGAAGAACTTCCTGCTTTAATCGAAAAACTTAAAGTAATAGCTACGGTTGATATAAAGAATTTAGAAAATAAAATTGAAGAAGCCAAAGCTCCATGGACTCCTGGGAGGATTCCTGTATTGAACTAAATGAACAATACTAAAACATAAAATGTTTTAAAACCAGAGGTTGATTATCCCTGGTTTTTTTGTAAATTTGATGAACGTCATAATTTCGTTGATGAAGGCCTGGAATTATTTTTTTAAAGTGGAAACTATAGGATAACCTTAGCGTATATATGCTTAGTTATTATAAAAAAAGTAGTATTAAATTTTATTAAATTAAGACAGATGAAAAAGGTTGGAATATTATTAGTTGGATTGGTATTATTGTTAGTATTATGTGGTTCTTGTAGTTTTAATAAAAATTGCCCTGCATATTCATATAATACTGTAGAGGTTGAGCAAAACGTTTAAATTTTCTTTTATTAATTTTTTTTTTAGATTTGATCACATCATTTGAATTTGAGTAAAAAATAAATCATTATTTAAATTATAACTAAACCATCATGAAAAAGATTATTGTAGCAGTTTTATTATCATTTTTTGTTCTTGCAATTTTAAGTTCTTGCAAAAGTAAGGATTGTCCGGCTTATGGACAGGTTGAGGTTGAGCAGACAGAAATTAACGGATAGTAAACATAATAATTAGTAAATAATTACATGAATATTGAGTAATTACTCATAATCTGTCTCAAAATTGTTACTTTTACTTTTGAGACAGTTTTTTATTTTATGAACCTAAGATTCTTACTTTCAGTATTTTTACTTTCAATACTTACACTAAATGCATATTGTCAGGAAATATCTGAGGATATGCCAAAAATCTTTTATCGTAACGAGAAAACTTTGGGCCTCCAGCTAAACACTAATGGCTGGGGTATAGGATATCGCTATGGAGATAGAATTAATTATTTCGAAAAACGAAATTACGAGATTGATTTTTCAATAATAAAGCATCCCAAAGAAATAAAATCATCATCTACTTTTATTTATTCAGAATCTTTTGTTTTTGGAAAGTTAAATTATGTTTTTGATTTACGCGTTGGTTATGGTAAGCAAAATGAGATGTTTAGTAAGCGCGATCCGGGAAGTATTGCAATCCGATATTTTTATTCCGTTGGACCTTCATTGGCATTTCTAAAACCTATTTATTACGAAATTCTTTATCCTGTAAATGACAGTATTTATGGTATTCGTAAAGAAAAATTCAATCCTGATATTCATACATCTGGTGATATTAGTGGGAAATCATCCTTTTTTGATGGATTTGATGAAATTAAGTTAGTTCCTGGAGCTTATTTAAAGGCAGGGGTTAATTTTGAATTTAGTCAGTCGGAAACTATTATACATGCACTTGAGGCTGGTGTTATGGTTCAGGCTTATTTAAATAGTTTGGAAATAATGGCAGTTGACGATAACCAGCAATTTTATTTTACATTATTTATAAGTTATCGTTTTGGCAAAATTGTAAATGCCCAGGAAATATCAGATGAATATTTAAAGAAACGAAAGAAAAAACTAAAAATATTTAACTGATTGTGACAAAGCATTTAGATTATTTTTTATTAATTATTTAGATTAATTCTTTTTAATTTCTTGATGAAATCCTTTTTAATATATAATTTTGAAGTTAAATAAATTTTCACTCAAAAAGCTAAGATAATGTCAAAAATAAAAGTTGCTATTAACGGTTTTGGAAGAATAGGCCGTAATGTATTTAAAATTATCCTTGAAAGGGATAATGTTGAAATAGTTGGAATTAACGATTTAACAGACACAAAAACACTTGCTCATCTGTTAAAATATGATTCCACCCAGGGAAAGTTCAATGGTGATATTTCATTTGATAATGATGGAATTATCGTAAACGGTACAAAAATTAAAGTAAGTGCCGAAAGAAGCCCAATAAATATATCCTGGGGAGAAACTCCTGATGTTGTGGTTGAATCAACTGGTATTTTCAGAAATAAAGAAAGCGAAAAAGGTGGTTATGGCGATCATTTAAAGAATGGGGCGAAGAAAGTATTACTTACAGTTCCTGCAAAGGATCAGATTGATAATATGATTGTACTTGGTGTTAATACCGAAGATATTAAATCAGAAGACCAATGTGTTTCTAACGCATCTTGTACAACAAACTGTTTAGCACCTGTTGTTAAAGTTTTAAATGATAAATTTGGTGTCGAAAATGGTTTGATGACAACAATCCATTCGTACACTAACGATCAAATGATTCTTGATGCTCCTCATTCCGATCTTCGTCGTGCAAGGTCAGCGGCGCTTTCCCAAATTCCAACTACAACCGGAGCTGCATCGGCTGTAGGTAAAATCATACCCGAATTAAAAGGTAAACTTGATGGAATGGCTGTTCGTGTACCAACAGCTACAGGTTCAATGATTGATTTGGTAGCAAATTTAAAACGCGAAGTTACTATTGAAGAGGTTAATGCTGCAATGAAAGAAGCTGCTGAAGGTCCAATGAAAGGTATTTTAGAATATACTGAAGATCCAATTGTTTCTGTCGATATTATTCATAACCCACACTCATCAATTTTTGATGCATTAAGTACAATGGTTATTGGAAAAACTGTTAAAGTTATTTCGTGGTACGATAACGAATGGGGATATTCTTGCCGGGTTGTTGATTTAATTGAGAAATTGTTTTAATAGTAGATAATATAATTGAAAAAGCCTGAAACAATTAATGCTTCAGGCTTTTTTATAATAAATTTTTTGAGCTAATAAATTTCAATTAATTTAAAAGGAACATTAATAATAGCTTGATAATGTTTGCCTAACTCCAAAACAGCTTCATCATCTTCTTCGTAATACCAGCTTATTTTACAATTGTGTCCCTTTGCTTTATATTCCTGAAATAACTGAAAAAAATCTAAAATAAATTTTGATGAACCGCTGTTAATATATTCAAGTTGTATATTTACAAGAGTTTCATTTTGCGGATCTTTAAAATAGTTGTTTACCCAATCAAACAAAGTATTATAAAACTCCTCTGGGTTTTCAGGAATAGATCTGCCAATTACTTTTAAAATTCCACCTTGGGCATCGAAATTAACATATGGAGTTTTAACTGTTTTTTCAATAACCAATTCATTCATAATTATAAAATATTATTCGTAACGTAATGAAACAATAGGATCAAGTTTCGAAGCTTTAATCGCAGGAAACAATCCTGATACCAAGCCTACTATGAAACATAGAACCACTCCACCCAGTATCCAAAGCCATGGAATTATAAATATTCCACCAGTTATTAAAGATACGACATTCCCGATTAAAATTCCTAAAATTATACCAAAAAACCCCCCAAGTTGCCCTATCAAGATTGATTCATAAAGGAACTGACGCCTTATTGTTGATGCCTTTGCCCCAATAGCCTTGCGAATACCAATTTCTTTGGTTCGTTCTGTAACCGATACCAGCATAATATT
>JAUWQL010000079.1 GCA_030611105.1 Bacteroidales bacterium | reverse complement strand
AAGAACTTGGAGAACGTAAAGCAACTGTATTATACGATTCAAAGTGGCATAAAGGTGTTGTTGGAATTGTTGCTTCCAGGTTGATAGAAACTTATTATCGTCCAACTATTGTATTGACAGCATCGAATGGATTTGCTACAGGTTCAGCCAGATCGGTTGTCGGATTTGATATTTACCATGCTATAGAGTCGTGTAATGATTTGCTGGAGAATTTTGGTGGTCATATGTATGCTGCAGGCCTTACATTGAAAATTGAAAATGTACCGGAATTTAGTAAACGGTTTGAAAAAATTGTAAGTGAAACGATTCGTGAAGAACAACTTATTCCACAAGTTGATATTGATGCAAGACTTGATTTAAATGAGATTACACCTAAATTTTACAGGATATTAAAACAGTTTCAACCTTTCGGACCTGGAAATATGGCGCCCGTTTTTGTAACAAAAAATGTGACTGACAATGGCGAAGGAAGAATAGTTGGTGCAAGTAAAGAGCATTTGAAACTTTCTATAATAGAGGAAAACGATCCATTCAGGAATCATTCTGCTATTGCTTTTCAGCAAGCTGATTTATACGAATATATTCATTCCGGCGATTTTTTTGATATATGCTATTCGATTGATGAAAATTGTTTCAGAGGAATTACAAATCTCCAGTTAAATATTAAAGACATAAAAGTAAATAGTACAATAGAAGAAGTTGAGGAATCTAAAACTTAATACGAATCTGGGCCTTAAACTCAGATTTGGTATTCCCGTTTATCTGATTTAATCCAGATGAAATAACATCTAAATCGGAATAATACGTTTGCGAGTATCGTAGCCAGATATCTATGAATTTACCAATTGTGTATTTGAGGTTGAAGTACGCTCTTGTACCTTTTGAATAGTAGGCTGGAATTGAGAAAGCATATAAAATATCACTTTCATAAGCATATATCCTTGCATCGTACGAATCTGTATCAAAAACAGCAAATCGCATATTTAGCGATAATGGTATTTTTTTAAGATCATAAAAAATATCCTGGTAAATCATATATCCGTAATCCGGATTTTCTGATCCTTCCGAAAATGTTGAAGTTTCAATCCTGGTTTTTAATGATAATTGATCGTTAATTAGTGAACTTATATGAAATCTTATTTTAAAATTACTTTGGCTCACTAATTCATCAATTCCTGAAATAGCATTTTTATTTACAAGCTTTTCCTCGTTTTTAACTCTTAAATACATGCTTAAATTTCTGGTTGGGTTATAATCTGTTTGAAAAAACCAGTCGTAACCACTCGATGGGGCATCAACTCCGGTTTTTATCCAGTAAAATTTATAATTATCAAAGTATGCAGTTATTTTCCAATGCTTAACCGGATGAATTTCAATACCAAAATATAAACCAGACTCATTACTATTGCTCGATGATTCGGCAAAAGCATTACCATAATTAGCCTGGTAATTTTTATCGTAATAACGATGCATTGCAGAAAGTGAAATTTGTGGCGCCAGATTTATAAGCATCCCATTTAAAAATGCCATTCCTCCATTTTCACTAATAGCTTCTTCCCCAAAAAAATTAAAATCCAATAATCCAAACTGATAATCAATACTTAAGTTTGAATTTTGATTACCTCGAAAGTCAAACTGGTTTTTCGGGCTTATATCTTTTACGAGATCAACATCATACTGGTAATTCAATCCGGTTATTCCTACCTTAAAACGTGAATGATTAAATGTGATATTTCCTCCATAAATTTGTTCACCAATAGCATCTTTATCAATTATCTCTGAAGGAATCGAGTGATAACCTGTGTTCTGAAATGATGAAACGCTCGCAATATCATTATCTGTACTGTCCTTAATGTTGGCATCTATTTTCTTTTTAGAATAAAAAGCTGATACTTCAAAATTCTTAATTGTCACGGTTGTTCCCACTCCGCGCATAAACATATTCTCGTTTGTTGAAGAGTATTTTCTTAGCCCCTGAGCTTTTTTCCGGATATTAAGTACATAAGGTGTTTTACCTAATGACATATCTGACCATAAAAGAAGTCCTTGTCCAAATTTTGCCTGAAAATCTCCTAAAGTTATTGTTTTAACTATTCCAATATTATTAATTTGAAAATGAGCAGAATAATAATCAAATCCATTTTTATTATTCCCGGTAAAAAATTCTTCTCCCGGGTCTTTTTCTGCGGTGAAACCCCAGTAAATCTTATTCTTGTAATTGTATTTATACTTAACATATGCTTTATATGAACTCCCTAAATATCTTGAGTTTGGGTTTTCTAATAGAGCAGAATCCGTAATGTAACTGTAACCAACCTGGTCTTCTACAATATCTTGTGCCTTAAGAAAAACTTGATTATTCCCATATTTCAAAGCATTTTTTAATTTAAAATCGGCATCAACTGGTGTGTCGGAAATAGTAATAAAAGGCAGGATAGTTAAAATATCATTCATGGTAAAACCATAAACCATTTGGAGCTCATATACCGATAACATTTTTCCTTGTTGTTTTATATAATCAAGCAGACTCTTAATTTGAAAATCATTTAAAATTTTCAATCTTTCAAAATCTTCTTTTGATGCTGAATTTAAATTTAAAGGATTATTCAGGAAGAAATTCAGGTCTTCATATATACTGGTGTAATCAATTTCATCATCTGAACTACTTGCAATATTGTCAATTAAATCTTCAATGGGATGTTTTGTAATTAGTTCCTGTTGTGCAAAAGATTTATTGTACAAAGCAAGAAGCAAAATAATGAATGATATATATTTAATTTTTAGATTTCTAAAAACCATAGCTTAAAGTAAATGAAGGAGTAAAGCCCAGGGTTTGATGTTTCGAAAATCCTACATGCGCATTTATATTTATATAATGAAAACCTATACCAAATGAGTACTTTGCAGGATTTGTTGATATTCCTGCTTGTAATGAAACAAATTCAACGAGTTTATAATCGATTCCGGCTTTAAAAATAGCATCGTGATTTAAATCTTTTTCAGTACCTATTCCAAATAATACTTTATCTGAAAACCAATAACTAAGGCCTAAATTAAAAATGGTTGGAATAACTTCATCGCCCATTTTACTGCGTGATGGATTATAAACATGCGCTCCGATTAATAAATTATCAATTGGTTGAGACAAAATGCCAACTTCAAAATTTACTGAATTTGCCGAGCCATAATTACCTGCAATGTGAGTACTTAAATAATTTAACTGTAAGCCAATAGCAAAATATTTAGAAAAGGTTCTTCCAAAGGCTAAGCCTGCCTGCATTTCATTATATTGAGAATATCCATAGTAAGAATATGAAGCACCAATAGTTCCTGTTCTAGTTGGAAGAGCGAAAGAAATGCCCTGTAAGTTTTGTTCTTTAATAAACCCGGATTGATGAAAGACTCCAACCGACATGTTTTCTAAATATCCTAAACCTGCCTGATTGTGGTATATTGACCAGATATCAATAAGGGTTACAGACGTGTTTGCCATTGCAGCAGCTCTTCCTTCTTCAACCCTTTGTGTGTGAATTGAAAATATTTTGCCAATATTGAGAGAAATGATTAAAACAATAAATATTAATCTTTTGAGAATGGAAGTTAAGTTCATATTAACTCGATTTCTAAGAAAATAATGTATGAAGATACGATTAATTCGTAAGTATAAAATTAAACCAAATTTAAATTGCAAATTGATAAAAACTTTGATGAGTTTCAATCAGAATTTTGGGTATAAAAAAGAGTGTGATTAACACACCCTTTTTATTTTAATTCGTTTTGTACGCAAATTTTATTTTCGCTAATTCTTCGTTAGCTTTTACAATCTTCGTTTTTAGATTTTCTTTATAATCTATTAAAGTTTGTTTTAATTTATCATTCCCATTAGCCATAATTTGTGCCGCAAGAATTCCTGCATTTTGTGCACCGTTAATTCCAACAGTTGCAACAGGAATTCCCGGAGGCATTTGAACAATTGCTAATAATGAATCCATTCCATCCAGTGATGCATTAATTGGAACTCCAATAACAGGCAAACTTGTCATTGCTGCAATAACTCCCGGTAAATGAGCCGCCATTCCTGCACCTGCAATTATCACCTCAATACCTCTTTCTTTTGCAGATTTAGCAAATTTCTCAACTTCTTCAGGAGTCCTGTGTGCTGATAATGCATTTATCTCGAAAGGAATTTTAAATTCATCCAGTATTTTTGCTGCTTTTTCCATTACCGGCAGGTCTGATGTGCTGCCCATGATAATACTTACTTTTGCTTTCATTTTGGAGTTTGAGTTTTTTTAGTAATAAAATAATATTTAAAGCATTAATTCGTATTTTCGCCAAATATTTAAGATAGAAATATATCAATAAACCAAGCTTTGGTATAAGCTAGTGCAAAGTTAATATTATATTTTATTATTGCCTAAGGCCGGATAATTTAAGGTGTACGACAAAATCCATTTTTAGTGTTTCTTTGAGTCTTGGTGCTTTTGTGGCTATAAAAATTCTTGCCACTAAGACACAAAAACACAAAGATTACACAAAAATTATAAGTTAATTTATCAGGACATTTCATTTTAAGAGGATTTTGTCAATACCCATAATTTAAAAAACGTATAAACAATGAAGCAAGTTAAACTAAAAGATAAAGAGTTTAGAGTATCAATACCAGCCGCAAAGATACAAGAGGTTGTTGCAGGAATGGCAAAAGAAATAAATAAAGATTATAAGGATAAAAATATTCCGTTATTTATTAGTATTCTTAATGGCTCTTTTATGTTTACAGCTGATTTGTTTAAACACATTGATTTTACTTGTGAAGTTACGTTTCTTAAATTAACTTCATATAAAGGAACGTCTACAACAGGTTCGGTAAGACAATTAATAGGGGTTAATGAATCAATTGAAGGAAGAGATGTAATTGTTTTGGAAGATATAGTTGATACCGGAATTACCATTGAGCAAATACTTGGACAATTAAAAAGTTTTGAACCTGCAAGTGTAAAAGTTGCTTCGTTATTATTTAAACCGGCAGCTTATCAGAAAGAATTCAAAATCGATTATATCGGAATGGAAATTCCTAATGATTTTATCATTGGATATGGCTTAGACTACGATGGTCTGGGAAGAAATTTTCCGGATATCTATACACTGATTTCTTAGTGTTTTAATAGATAGTGATTAAGCTAATGTTTTTTATAAGAATAAAATTGCAATTGATTTAAGAATATCGATTAACGAATAATGATTTTAGATTTTAGTATAAATGTTTCAAAAGATTACTTCATAATTCGATATTCGTTAATTATTATTCGAAATTCAAAAAAAGATTTTGAAAAACTGATAGCTTCATAAAATATAATGGTTGGGTTATAATCTCGAAATTAGAAATTCAAAATGTTAAATATCGTTTTATTTGGACCTCCGGGTGCAGGAAAAGGTACGCAGTCTCAGAAAATCATTGATAAATACAATTTAATTCATATTTCAACTGGCGAAGTTTTGCGAAAAGCAATTGAAGCGCAAACACCACTTGGAATTGAAGCTCAAAAATTTATTGATGATGGTAATTATGTAACCGATGAAATAGCTCTGGAAATAATTAAAGAGGAATTGAATAATCATAAAAACTCTAATGGATATATTTTCGACGGGTTTCCAAGAACAACATTTCAGGCAGAACAATTTTCCGGGATCTTATCAAAATATGGTGGTGATGTTAATGTTATGATTTCTTTGGAAGTAA
Source organism: Bacteroidales bacterium (assembly GCA_030611105.1). Lineage (GTDB taxonomy): Bacteria > Bacteroidota > Bacteroidia > Bacteroidales > UBA12077 > UBA12077. The sequence goes on along the minus strand of JAUWQL010000079.1, from coordinate 11,336 downwards.
AAGAAAACACACTGGTTAAACGTTTAATTAATCGCGCTAAAGAGTCAGGTAGACCAGACGATAGAAAAGAAGAAATTATTCGAAGAAGAATTGAAATTTATAATCAAAGAACAGCATCTGTAAAGGATTATTATAAATCCTTAGGAAAATATGAATCTGTTAATGGAATTGGAGAAATTGATGTTATATTTGATAAAATTTGTGCTACAATAGAAAGATATAAATAAAATGGCAGGGTCGAATTTTGTTGATTACGTAAAAATATTTTTCAGATCAGGTAAAGGAGGAGCAGGTTCTCCGCATTTACATCGCGAAAAATTTATTTCTAAAGGTGGTCCTGATGGAGGTGATGGTGGTCGTGGTGGTAATATTATTTTAAGAGGGAATGCTCAGCTTTGGACTTTGCTGCATTTAAAATACAAGAAACATATTTTTGCGACCAGTGGTATGGCCGGGGGTAGTTCGGAGCGAACCGGTGCCGATGGTAAGGATGTTTTTGTTGAAGTACCTTTAGGTACAATTGCAAAGGACGCAGAAACAAACGAAGTGCTTTTCGAAATAACAGAAGATAAGGAAGAGAAGGTATTGCTAAACGGAGGTAGAGGAGGATTAGGAAATACTCATTTTAAAACCTCTACGAATCAAACACCCCGTTACGCTCAACCTGGTGAGGATGGGAAAGAAGGCTGGAATATTTTGGAATTAAAACTTCTTGCTGATGTCGGACTTGTTGGATTTCCTAACGCCGGAAAATCAACGTTGCTTTCAGTTGTTTCGGCAGCTAAACCAAAAATTGCAGATTATCCTTTCACAACATTAGTTCCTAATTTGGGAATTGTTCAATATCGTGATATGCAGTCGTTTGTTATGGCTGATATTCCAGGGATAATTGAAGGAGCACACGAAGGGAAAGGATTAGGGTTAAGATTCTTACGACATATTGAACGAAACTCAATGTTGCTGTTTATGGTTCCTTGCGATAGTGATGATATACATAATGAGTACAAAACTTTATTATCAGAATTAGAAAAGTATAATCCTGAATTATTAGATAAAAAAAGAGTTCTGGCAATCTCAAAATCTGATATGCTTGACGATGAATTAACTGAGGAAATAAAAAAGGATTTGCCAGATATTCCTCATTTGTTTATTTCTTCTGTTGCACAAAAAGGTATACAGGAATTAAAAGATTTAATTTGGGTACAACTTCTTTAAATGAATAAAATGTTTGAATTGCTTGAAAATTTAGATACACAACTTTTCATCTTTTTAAATGGTATAAATTCTTCTTTCTGGGATAAAATCATGTGGTGGATTTCGGGGTCAAAATCATGGGTTCCCATGTATGCGATTATAATAATTTATATCATTTATAAGTTTCAATGGAAAGCGATTGTTTCTCTTGTTTTTATTGCAATTGTTGTTACTCTTGCCGATCAAATTTCAGTTCATGGATTTAAAGAAGTATTCCAGCGTTTACGACCTTGCCATACTCCTGAATTGCAAGATATAGTTCATTTGGTGAATAATAAATGTGGTGGTAAATATGGCTTTGTGTCATCGCATGCTGCAAACACATTTGCCGTGGCTTTTTTCTTGTCAAAATTATTTAAATACAAGTACTTTTCGATATTCATTTTTATTTGGGCTACTATAGTTTCTTATAGCCGGATTTACCTAGGTGTTCATTTCCCCTTTGATGTTTTAGGAGGTGCAGCTTTGGGAAGCCTTATAGGCTATTTCGTTTATTTATTACACAATCTTACTTTACAGAAATTATCAAAACATTTTAAGTAAAATATTGTTTGCTGTTCAAGTGAAATAAACTTATTAGAATGCTTTGTATTCAAAACAACAAAACCAATCCGTATTTTAATCTTGCTGCAGAGGAATATGTTTTAAGAAATTTTAAAGAAAATTGCTTCATGCTTTGGCGCAATAAACCTTCTATTATAGTAGGTAAACATCAAAATGCTTTAGCTGAAATAAATTTTGAATATGTAAAAGAGAACAATATTGATGTAGCTCGTCGATTGTCAGGAGGAGGTGCTGTTTTTCATGATTTAGGTAATTTAAATTTTACATTTATTCAAAATGTAGAAGGTGACGATAATCTTGTTGATTTTAAAAAATATACAAAACCAATAATTGAAGTTTTACATCAATTAGGTATCAATGCAATATTTGAAGGAAGAAATGATATTATGATTGATGGTAAAAAGATTTCCGGAAATGCTGAGCATATATTTAAGAAAAGAGTCTTACATCACGGAACGCTTCTTTTTTCATCTGTTATGAATGATTTGTCGCAGGCTTTGAAAGTAAACCCTTTAAAATATAGTGACAAAGGCGTAAAATCTGTCAGAAGCCGGGTTACCAATATTAGTGATTATCTATCAGAAAAAATGACTGTAATGGAATTCCGCGATAAAATACTTTCTTATATTTTGGATTCTGACGACACAGCCAAAATATATGAGTATAATAAAAATGATATCGAACAAATCAATCAGCTGGTTAATCATAAATATTCAACATGGAAATGGAATTTTGGGTATTCGCCAAAATATAACTTTGAAAAGCATGTTGAGACAAAAAATGGGAACCTTGAAATTCAGATGAATATTGAAAAAGGTTTTATAAAAGACATAAAGATTTTAACTGACTTTCTTACTGAAAATGACACTTCTAATATTCAGAAATTATTAGTTGGAATTGAGCACGAGGAGAATTCAATTCGTAAAACTTTACAAAAAACACCTTCCAAAAAATATTTCAGTAATATTTCAATCGATGAGCTTATTTTAGCAATGTTTTAATTATTGTGTTAAGTTCCTTAACTACAAGTGTTTTTGTTAATATGTAATAAAGTTATTTTTAGAATAATTTGACTCGGATTAGAATTCTTCGTATATTTAATTGAATAATTCTGCAGCCTCTGTTTTATAAGATATTCATATAATTTAATATAACCTTAAAACCCTATGTCATGCAAAAGAAATTAATAATCATCAGCTTAATTTTATTCTCTTTTGTATTTGTTCAGTGTTCAAAAAAGGACAAAAAAGGAGAATTAAAATCTCAAACTAAAATTGAAAAACTTTTGGCTAATTATGCTGATGTTAAACTGGAAACTGATTTAAGCATTTTAAGCGAGAATCAGAAAAAGATGCTACCTCTGTTATTCGAGGCGGCACAGTTAATCGATGAGCTTTATTGGGCACAAACATGTGCTAAAAAGGATGAAATAAAAAAGCTCATAACTGATGAAAAAGTTATGAAGTATTTTAAAATCAATTATGGACCCTGGGATAGATTAAGCGGAATGGAACCTTTTGTTGAGGGCGTAAGTGAAAGGTTCAATGGAGCAAACTTTTATCCGACAAATATGTCATATCAAGAGTTTGATGAGTTTTCTGATTTAGAAAAATATAATTCGTATACTCTTATCCGAAGAAACGAACTTGGTAGTTTACAAACAGTACCATATCATCAAGCTTATAAAGAAAAATTGGTTAAGATAGCGGATTTAATGAAAAAAGCAGCAACATTATCCGAAGACGAAGGATTTAAGAAATACCTCGAATTGCGCGCAGAGGCATTACTTACCGATAATTATTACGAAAGTGATATTGCCTGGATGAAAATGAAAGAAAATTTAATTGATTTTATAGTTGGGCCAATTGAAGATTTAGAAGACAGATTGTACTATACAAAGACATCGTACCAATCAATGATTTTGGTAAAGGATAAACAATCAAGTAAAGACATGGAGAAGTATTCACTATTACTTCCATATTTACAAAAGAATCTTCCGGTTGATGCTAAATATAAAACAGAAATACCTGGGAAATTATCGGATATTATGGTTTACGATGTAATTAATTGTTCAGGATATTGGAATACAGGGAGCAAGAAAATAGCTATTACATTACCTCTTGATGGGCAAGTACAACTAAAAGTTGGAAGCAGAAAATTACAGTTTAGAAATGTTATGCAGGCAAAATTTGAACAGATTTTAATGCCAATAAGTGAGTTGTTAATTGCAGAAGATCAACTAAAACATGTGAAATTCAAAGCCTTTTTTGAAAATACAATGTTTTATGAAGTTGGAAGTGCTTTAGGGATAAAAAATACTGTTAATGGTAAAGGTGCTGTTAGCGATGCTTTAAAAGAACAGAACAATGTTATAGGAGAATGTAAAAATGATATTTTAAGTTTGTTTTTTGTAACTAAGCTCTATGAAATGGGAGAAATGAGTAGTGGTGATTTAATGGACAATTACGTTACCTATATGGCCGATGTATTCAGGTCGGTGCGTTTTGGAATATCAAATGATCAGGGGGTTGCTAATATGATACGATTCTATTATTTTGAAGAACTTGGAGCATTTACACGTGATAAAAAAAGCGGGAGATATAGAATTGATTTCGATAAAACGAAAGAAGCAATGCTTAAATTTTCAGAAGAAATATTAGTAATCCAAGGTGATGGAAATTATGATGCAGCTAAAAAACTAGTCGATGAAAAAGGGTTTATTCGAGACGAGTTGCTAAATGATTTATATAAAATTCAAAGAGCAAGAATTCCTAAAGATTGTGTGTTTATTCAAGGGATTGATGAAGCTGGGTTAATAAATTAGGGTAAATTGAAAGGGGCTGTTGAAAAAGTAAATTTCAACAGCCTTTATTTTTTGTCTTTGACAAGGAGATTTTTTTGATAATATAAGGATTTAAAAAAACAGGCAAGTTAAATAGCTTTTTACACTGCTATTTTCTTTAAATTTTGAGATAATGCTAATAAACCGACTTCGATTTCTACTTTCTCGAGCCCCCGAAGCATAAATCTTCTAAAGTTTTGATTTTGTTTTAAATTTCCAAAACTTGACTCAACATCTGCAGCTCTTTGCTTTCTGCGTTTTATGCCTTCTTCACTGAGCAATTTGTTTCGAGCTATGTGTTTGTGCCTTTCCAGGTTCTTGTTTATTTCTTGAGTTTGACACGTTAAAGTAATATAACACTCTGCAAGCCGCATAAATCAAGGATTTTTTCTCTGAAATTTCAAAAAGTGTAGTGTGCCAACTTTTTGTTTTATAAACAATTAGGTCGTAATTTTGGATTATGGCATTTTTAAGGGTCGAAAATAAAAAGTCAGGTAAATATTTAAGAATTATCGAAAGTTATAGAGATAATTCAGGGAAAACACGACAACGCATTTTATACTCTTTAGGCAAAGTTGAAGATTATACACCAGAACAACTAAGACATATAGGATCTAAATTATACGAACTTGGAGGTGGTGATTTAAAACAACTTCTAGGAATAGCAACTACTGAAAAAGCGAGATATAATTATGGATACTACCAAATATTCTCAAAAGCATTTAAAAACTTTAGTCTTGATTTAATCTCAAAAAACATTCAACAAAAACACAAACTAAGCTTCGATTTTCAGAATGCTTTGCTACTTATGCTAATAGAACGTTTGCATGATCCATGTAGTAAGAGAAGCTCTTACTTCAATCAATCAGAGTATTTGGGGATAGCACCCGTTAAATTACAACATCTTTATAGAGTTTTGGATAAATTATCAGATTACAATCAATTAATACAAAAGCAAATATATCAGACAGGTCGCAATCTCTTTAATCAAAAACTTGATGTTGTCTTTTATGATGTAACTACACTATATTTTGATAGTGAGTTGGAAGTTGAAGACAGTGTAAGACAAAAAGGATTTAGCAAAGATGGGAAAATAGGAAAAACCCAGATACTATTTTGCATGCTTATAGATCGGAACAAACAACCCATTGGATATAGAATATTTAAAGGAGATACTTTTGAAGGGCATACTTTTGTCCATGCCATTGAAGATTTACGGAAAGATTACCAAATAGACAAAGTTATTGTTGTAGCCGATAGAGGGATGTTATCAACAGATAATCTTAAAATAGTAGTTGATAATGGATATGAGTTTATCGTGGGAGAAAGACTTCGTACTCTGCCAAAACATGTAAAGTCTTATTTAATAGACATAAATAACTATCATAAAGAATGGAGATATATTGACAGTCTGGGAAAAGAAGTATTAGTACAGTTTTGTACTACTAAATACAAAGGGCGAATTATTATAGGAACATACTCACAAAAACGAGCAAGAAAAGATTGCTATAAACGAGAAGAGAAATTGATTACTGCACAAAAGCTGTTAACTCAGCCTGCATTATTAGCAAAAAAAGCATCACGATATTTTCTGAAAAAAGAAGAAAAAGAAAAATACGTACTAGATGTTGAGAAAATAAAAAGAGATGAACAATATGATGGTTTTCTGGCAATAGCTACAAACAATGAAGAACTTTCTATTGCAGAAGTATTAGATCAATACAAACAACTATATCGTATTGAACATACTTTTAGAACATTTAAATCTCACTTGGAAACCAGACCTATGTTCCACTGGTCAAACAAACGAATTGAAGGGCATATCTGTTTGTGCTATATTGCTTTTACATTATTGAATCATACCTTGTTAAAATTGGAAAGTGTCGGTATAAAAACAACTGAAAATAAATTGCGGAAATTATTGGATAAAATGCAAGTCAGCCTAATTGAACATGATGCAAAAGAAGTATTATTAAGATCTGCCCAACAGCCCGATGAACAACTTATACAACAAAAATTGGGATTAAAACCTCTCCCCAATATTATGCCCAAAGAAGCAAAATCACAATACATTTAAAATCAATTATTTAAGTAAGTTTTGTAGTGTGCCTGCCGATTTTTATATCGCTGATAAAGAATTGATTAACTCGAAATCGTGTCAAACTCAAGTGACTCAACATCTGCAGCTCTTTGCTTTCTGCGTTTTATGCCTTCTTCACTGAGCAATTTGTTTCGAGCTATGTGTTTGTGCCTTTCCAGGTTCTTGTTTATTTGTATTTGACGATTTCCTTTGCCCTTAAAGCAACTGCCTCTCAACGGGCACTGGCTGCAGTTTTCGGCTTCGTATATAGATAGTTTCTGTTTATATCCTGTTTTTGTATATGACTCTTTCTCCTGTATATGTCTCATTTTTTGCCCCATAGGACAGCAATAGCAATCCTGATTTATATTGTAGGGGAAGTTCTCTTTTTTAAACGCATCTTCTTTAAACTTTTTGCTTTGTTCTTTATGGAAGTAGTTATATTTTACAAAAGCTTCAATTTTGTTCTTTTCTGCATAATCATAATTTTCCTCTGAACCATACCCTGCATCTGTAGTATCTATTTCCGGATAATCACCATACATTCTTTTATATTCATCGTGATGTAATTGATAAGTTATTGTGTCTGTTGGTGTTTGATGTACCGTATAATTAACACAGAAACGATTATTGGTAGAGTATTGAATATTATAACAAGCTTTTAACTGAGCATTATGCATATGGTCATCTTTGGTTCGCATAAAAGTGGCATCGTGATCGGTCTTAGAATAACTATTTCGATCTCCAAGAACAGCTTCTTTTTCTGCATATTCTTCTAGCTTCAGTGGCCAGTTTCTTGCTGCATAATTAAGTTTTTGCTTCACTTTTTTTTTAATATCCTTATCCTTTAAAGCCTCATTTATATTGACTATTGCTGCTTCTACTTTCGCAGCGGAAATTTCTGTAAAATCAGGTTTAGGAGGCTGTTCTTCTTGCTCTTTCTTATAGACTTCTTCTACATATTGCCATAGTTCGGAAAGCTGGGTCTTTATTTTTTCTTTATTGGTAGCTATTGCTTTTCCCCATACGAAAGAATATTTGTTTGCATTGGATTCTATTTTGGTTCCATCGGTATAAAGTTCCTTAATGTTAACATAGCCTTCTTCGACTAATAACAACACAACCTGCGTGAATATATCTTTCAATTTATTCTTTAGTCTTTTTCCACGAAAGTTGTTAATGGTGGAATGATCCGGTTTATTCATTCCGGAAAGCCACATAAAAGTAACATTTTCATGAAGGGCTGTTTCTATTTTACGACTTGAATAAATATTATTTAGATACGCATATACTAATATCTTTAAAAGAGTTTTTGGGTGATAACTCGAAGTTCCTCCTCCTTTATAATCCTTTATTAACGGTTCTAGGTTAATTTTATTTATCACCTTGTCAACAATGCGGGAGGGGTGATTAAATGGTATTAAATCAGATATATTTTGAGGAATGATAGAGAGTTGATCTCTGGAATTCGACTTGAAAGAAATATCTCGTTTCATGCTGTAATATAGTAATTTACAGCGAATTTAACAAGTGTGAAGCATGAATTTAACAAAAAAAGGCTGCCTTTTTCGACAGCCCCTTTTTAGTTTGCCTTGCATGCAAACATATCAGTAAGTTTGAAAGAAAACTGTGTCGCCTAATCGGATGGAAGACAATACGAAGCCAAGTGCGTTGTTGGTAACGACAAGGTGTGAAGGAAGGCTTAGTAAGTTTGGGGAACATAACGCGAGTAAACCGATTTTGGCATATAGTTGGGGCTAGGTTGCTAAAAGTGCCGACACCCGAAATCCGAATGCTTCTATATGTTAGAACGGAAGGGTTTCCAGACATGATAGTTTGCTTAACGAGGGAAGCCTTTACTTTTGCACATCACTAAATGTTGTGCTAAACAGAAACAAGTTGAAAGACAAGGATTTGTTATGGGAGTGGAGGTGACAGATGAGCCCGTAGTAGTTATAAAGTCCATTCCGATGAAAGCGTGGTAACATGTGGGAGGGTAAAACTTGGATGACCTTGTACAAATTGGCGCAACAATAGTTACAGGGACTAACACAACTCAAAAGGTTTTGTTAGGTGCAAAGGGGTGAAGTTAAATTAAAGTTGAAGTAGTTTTACTACCACATGGAGGTATAAGCAAAGACAATACCAATTGAAATATTGGTAGGAATTGTAAAGAAGTTTGTGACGAGCCTGCTTCTCTATTAATCCGTGCGAGAGTTCAGTAACAAAGACAACTGCCGACAGATTGCCAAAGGCTAACAACATCGGTAAATCTTTGAGAAAAAAAACCTGCTATCCATAGTACAGGAGTATTATTGTTTCGCTGCAAATAATGTAGTTATACAAATGCGCAAATGGTACAGTTTGATCGACAAAGTTTATTCACGTCCGAACCTTTTAGATGCTTTTGATAAGGTCAAGAGAAATAAAGGGAGCAAGACAAAAGGAATAGATGGGATAAGTGTTAAAGAATTTCGAGAACACTTAGGTGAGAACCTGTGCCAAATCCACGATGAGCTGAAAAGTGGCAGGTATATGCCGCAAGCAGTAAGGCGTGTTTACATCAACAAAGAAGATGGGAGCAAACGACCATTGGGCATACCTACTATAAAAGACAGGATTGTCCAACAAGCGTTATTAAATATCTTACAGCCCATTTTTGAGCCGGAATTCCACCCTTCGAGCTACGGTTATCGCCCCGGTAGGTCAGCGCATCATGCCGTAGCCAAATCCGAACGCTTTACCCGACATTATGGACTCGTCCATGTAGTAGATATGGACTTGTCGAAGTGTTTTGACACACTTGTCCACAGCCTGATACTAACAGCGGTTAACGAGAAAGTAAGTGATGGTAAAGTTCTTAAACTAATTTCAAGTTTCTTGAAATCAGGGATTGTTGAAGATGGAAAGTTAAGCCCAACGAATGTAGGAAGTCCGCAAGGTGGTATAATCTCGCCATTGTTGACAAATATTTATCTGAACAGGTTTGACTGGTACATGAAAAACAAAGGGATTAGAATTGTACGCTATGCCGATGACATTCTAATATTTGCCACAACCAAGAATCAAGCAGGGAAATACAGGGCAATAGCCACGAAGTTTCTCGAAGGAAATTTGAAGTTGACGGTAAATACCAAGAAAACCCACCTGACGAACCTGAATAAAGGGATACCATATTTGGGATTTATACTCCATAGTTTTGGAGTGTCTGTTTCAGAAAAGAGTATCAAAAAGTTTAAAGACAAGGTAAGGAAACTTACTCCCCGAAATCAAGGGCGTAAGTTGGATTGTTACTTGCATGAACTTAATTTATTACTGAAAGGCTATTCAATGTATTATCGCGTAGCCTTAAGTAAATCGTTATTCAAGGAATTAATGTCATGGGTTCGTCGTCGTTTACGAATGATGATAATGAAATCATGGAAGAGTTGGAAAGGGCTTCATAGACAGTTGTGCTGAATGGGTTATAAAGGTAAGTTTACGAAAATTTCAGTAACGCGCTGGCGTAACTCAAATTGCCAACTGTTACACATGGCACTACCAAACTATTGGTTTGATGATAAATACCTCTTCAATATGGAAAGGGTAACTACAAACACGTTGCATCAGTATTATAATTCTGTACTGAATAAGATTTAGCATGAGCCGTGTACGAGACCCGTACGCACGGTTCTGTGAGAGGGATGAAGATAGAATGATATATTTTATTCTATCTTTACCCTACTTGATTAATTAATTATTTTCTTCTTCAGTTTTTTTTGGAGGTTCAAAACCATAAGCAATTCCTTCAACTACATATGTTGGGGGTTCTCCAAATCCTCCGACAGATTCTTCTTTTGTTATAAGAACAATCATTCCTCCTAAATTTGCAGCTTTTTTCTGAAGCCTGATCATAGCACTTTTTTTAGCTGATTTTGCACTTCTACTTCCAGCAGATGATTTGGTATTTACTTTTCCCAGTTCATACAAACCTTCAACATCGTTTTTTCGATCAGTAACAATTACAGTTTTCCAGTCACCCTCTTCAACCATCATCATTACAGGCTTATTAAAGACTTCTTTTCTGCCATTACTGAAAATTATTTTTTGAATTTGTTTTCTTTCTACAGTAATTGATTCTTCCGAACCTGGTTCTGAATACCGTACTGTTGCTGAAGATATATTTTTTACGTCTACAATTAATTTTTTTCGTCCAAGCATGTAAATTGTGTCAAGATCTGCATATTCCTCCTGTGCGAGCAACGGGGAACTCATAAAAAAGACTAATACTGCAATTATTAAAGTTCTAATTTTCATAATTTGGAAGTTTTTCAATTCAAATATGGTATTTTAATTTGCTGTGAAATTAATAAGTAAAATGTTAATATTCAAAAAATATACCAAAATGAAAATAATTTATAGTGAAAACAAATAATTAAATTAAAACGATAATTTTGTAGAGAGTATTATTTAAAATATATCATTAGTGTCCGACTAAATTTTTAAAAGAGGGTACTTCCCTCAGGTTTCCCCTCAAAGTTGTAATATTGTTTTTGAAGAAACATTTACAACATGAGCAAAAATAGTGAAATAAAATTTGTCGGACAGCCGATATTA
>JAUWQL010000002.1 GCA_030611105.1 Bacteroidales bacterium | reverse complement strand
ATTTATTAAATTGTTTGATTTTGAGAGCCGAAGTTTATAATATTTTAGAAGAGCATTCAAAAGCATTAAATGACTACACTAAAGCATTTAAAATTGATTCAACGAATAAAATTATTGGATCAAAAATTGAAATGATAAAAGATATTCTTAAATTTCAGGCTCTGGATATTTTTGCATCAACAAATTTAAATATAGATCCCTGGTTAGACGAATAATATTATGCAATTAAACTACAACTCACCACATTCAGATCGAAATTATTTAGGACGAGTATTCCTTTTTATTAAACGAAATTATTGGCTTTTCTTACTTGATCTAATAATAATAATATTTTTAATTCTCCCCCCATACACTTGGGAAGAAACTAAATTGTTATTAATAATGATTGCTGTGCTTTTAATTCGGGACATCTTAATTTTAAGAATTAGTTGTAAGCATTTAGGTAAATTTGTAGCAAGAGGGAATGAAGTTTTAATTGGAATCTTAAAAAGAAGTAAACTTCAAGACGATATTATTGAGTGGCTACCTGATATGGAGCTGGAAATAAAATACATCTTAGGTATTCCGGTTTTGCATATCATGGATGGCAGTGATGTAATATTTAAACAATATCCAATTGGAGTATGGACCGTTGATAAAATGAAAGAGTTTATCGATTCATTTTACGATTACAAAAAAGAGCAGGCCACGTGGAAGATTTATAAGGGGCAATAGTAAAAAATTCCATGAGCTACAATTCTGTATTTTTAGATTCCATATATAATATTGATAATAGTTGGAATGATTTTTTAAGCTCAGAGCTTGTTGCTTTATTAAAAAACATTGAAAAAAATATTTTAGAATCTAAACAAAAGTTTACCCCTAAAACTGACAAGGTTTTAAAATTTCTTAAAATTCCCCTGGCTGATATTAAAGTTATTATTCTGGGACAAGATCCTTACCCACAAGATGGAGTAGCAACGGGCAGAGCTTTTGAAGTTGGCTCGTTAAAATCCTGGAATGATAAATTCAGTAATATCTCCCTGAAAAATATTATTCGTGCAATTTATTTTGCTTATAATAATGAATACTTTAAGTACAGCGAAATAAAAGATAAAATAGGAAAAACTTTTCTTTTAAAACCACCTTACGAACTTTTTGTTGAATGGGAAAAACAAGGTGTGCTCCTTTTAAATACTTCATTTACTTGTGAGATAGGAAAGTCAAATAGTCACGAGAAGTATTGGAGTATATTTACTATGTTATTATTAAAATATATTTCAAAAGCCAATTCTGATGTTATATGGTTTTTATGGGGTAACAATGCAAAGTCAATCGTGGCTGATATTAATATCGAAAATAAGATAGAATCTATGCATCCGATGATGTGTTACAAAAAACCAGGTCGTGACGACGATTTCCTTTTTGGGAAAATTAATGCTTTTAAAGAAACAATGAGTTTAATAAATTGGCTGGGTTAATTCAGTGAGACTATAATTTTTAGAGTTCAGGACGAATAAAAATTAATAAGTTGAACTGATCCCGATAGCGAAGCAAATCGGGATCTCCGGGTAAATATTCTCCGTAACTTGCTACGATATGAAAATGATTTAACGATATATACTTAAACAGCTTTACTACGAGGCAGTTGATCTTTTGAAGAAACATATCGTATGATCGATTCTTCATACAGTTTCATAATACGATTTAATATTTTGTGATTGGTACTAAATTCTATTTCTTCAAAGAATCTTACAGGCAAAACTTTTAATGAAGTTCCTGTTAAAAATATGGTGTCAATGCTTTTAAGTTCTGAATAGTGAACTTTCTTCTCAATTATCTCAATCTTATTTAGCCTGCAAATTTTCAGGATATTCTTTCTTGTTATTCCATTTAATACATCTTTTTCCGGAGATGTTATAACCATGTTATTTTTTATGAAAAAAATATTAGATCTGCTGCCCTCTGTAATAAATCCTTCATTGTTAATTAATAATACCTCAAAAAGATTTTCTTCAACTATTGTATTGTTTGCTTTTTTTCGGGCTTCAGTATTTAATATTTTAGCATTAGGATTTGATCTTATTGTACGACATAATCCAACTTTTACACCATATTCATATTCTTTAACTGAAGGAAAATAATGAGGAGTAAAATAAATCAGAAAATCTTTCTCGCTCGAACCATTCTCTTTATCAAACCTAATAATAAGTTTTATTTTACCTTCGTTAGTGTTGTTTTTTTTGATTAATTCACTAATCAATGTTTCGATATCACAATAACTTTCGTTTATTGATAAATTTGAAATATCAGCCGAATAAAAAAGTCTGTTTAAATGATCTTCAAGGAATAATGGAATCCCTCGCTCAATTCGTATTACTTCATAAATTGATATACCTGTCGTAAATATCAATTCATCAAATTCGGTGCAGTGCTTTATCTTAAAATTGTGTATGAAAAATTCTTTGTTGCATTCCATAGGAAAAAATAATATGCTTTAAAAGTAATAATTAGTGCATAAATTTCGTATTGTTTTAGAATATTTTAATAACAACTCTCATATAAAATAATGCGACATGTACGAATTAGTACAGTAGATGTACAGATGCGTACAAAACAAGTATATAAAATAAAACATTCTAATGGTATAACTCACGGAATATTAGCACTATATATTCTTTGGTACAAAACTTGGTAAATCGACTTAGGATTTGTTACGAAATAAGATGTACAGAATAAACGAAGTTATTTTTGCTTTTAACAAGGTGCGAAAACCGCAAATAGCAGAGTTATTTAAGACTTTGAGGAACGCAGTTAAAAGTAAAAAGAACAAGCTTAAATGTACAGGTTATTTCGTAACAATTCCTTATACTCAATAATCAATTTATTTATGATAGAATTAAAAGGATTGCACAAATCATATATAACAGGTAATAATAAATTACATGTACTGAAAGGACTTGATTTAATAATTGAACAGGGAGAGTTGGTTTCAGTTATGGGATCGTCTGGATCCGGAAAATCTACATTATTAAATGTATTAGGGATACTTGATTCGTATGATGAAGGATATTATAAGTTAAACAATACCCTAATGAGTAATTTAACTGAAAAAAAAGCAGCTCATTATAGAAATAATATGATTGGATTTGTTTTTCAATCCTTCAACTTAATCTCATTTAAAAATGCAATGGAAAATGTTGCTTTACCATTATATTATCAAGGTGTAAGCAGAAAAAAAAGAAATCAGATTGCTTTAGAATATTTAGACAGGATGGGATTGAAAGAGTGGGCTGATCATATGCCAAATGAATTATCAGGTGGACAAATGCAGAGAGTAGCAATAGCACGATCAATGATAAGCAAACCAAAAGTAATTTTGGCCGATGAACCAACCGGGGCACTTGATTCAACAACATCTTTAGAAGTAATGGATTTGTTTCGTGAGATAAATTCATCAGGAATAACTATAATTATTGTTACACATGAGAAAGATATTTCTGAAAAAACAGATCGAATTATCTATTTAAAGGACGGAATTATTGAATCAGAATTTATCTCACCCCGAAAGGTGTCGGAAACTGTTGGGGCTTATAGAAATTAGTGATACGTCATATTTAATATGGTAATTTTATTATTAGTACTTTTTTAGGTTACACTGATATTTAAAAAACTTTAAACCTTGAACTTTGAATTTAAAACTTTGAACTTTAAACTAATACCATGTTCGATATAGATAAATGGCAAGAGATATTTTCTACTATTCAAAAGAATAAGTTACGTACTTTTCTTACAGGCTTTAGCGTTGCCTGGGGAATATTTATGCTTATTGTTTTATTAGGCTCTGGTAAAGGTTTGGAAAATGGTATACATTCTAACTTTGATGCTGATGCAGCCAATAGTATTTGGATATTCCCCGGACAAACGAGTATACCTTATAAAGGAATTCAACCGGGGAAGTATGTAAGATTCACCAATGAAGATTACGAAAGATTAAAACGTGAGATTAAAAATTTGGAACGTATCTCAAGCCGTTACGATATAAGAGGTAACGACCTGATTTCTTATAAAAATGAATATGGCAGTTTTGGCATAAACACTATTCATCCCGATATGGAATTTATAGAAAATTCTTTCCCGATAAAAGGTAGATTTATAAATAATATAGATATTGAAAAATCCAGGAAAGTTGCTGTTATTGGAGATCTGGTTGACGAAGCTTTATTTAAAAACGGGAAATCACCTATAGGAGAGTATATAAAAATTAAGGGAATACCCTTTAAAGTTGTTGGTGTTTATTCGGAAAATTCAAATAACGATGGAGAAAGAAGGCGTGTTTACATACCTATTTCTACGGCTCAAATGATTTTTGACGGGGGAAACAGGGTTAATAATATTGCTTTATCAGTCAAAGATATGACCCTTGATGAAAGTAAACAATTCGAAGAAAAACTTAAAGCCTCATTTGCTGCAAATCATAATTTTGACAAAGAAGACGACAGGGCTATTTTTATACGAAATAATCAGGAGAATATTAAAGAATTTCAAAATGCTTTTCAGGGAATAAGATTATTTATTTGGGTTATAGGAATAGGAACCATAATTGCCGGTATTGTAGGTGTTAGTAACATTATGATAATTGTTGTGAAAGAACGTACAAAAGAGATTGGTATAAGAAAAGCTATTGGAGCCACACCATGGTCTATTGTGAGTTCTATTTTACAGGAATCTATTTTAATAACAAGTTTTGCAGGATATATTGGTCTTGTTTTGGGTGTTGCCTTGATGGAAATTATTGCTAAAAATGTACCTGCGGATTCTATGATGTTTAAGAATCCTGAGATAGATATGAGTGTTGCTATTAGCGCAACAATATTATTAATAATTTCAGGAACTTTTGCAGGATATATACCCGCCAGAAGAGCTGCTAAAATTAAACCTGTTGTTGCATTAAGAGATGAATAATTGAATAGTATTGAGTAATGAGTATCAAGTATATAGAATTTAACAATTTATCTGACAACTCTCAAACTTTAAACTTTGAACTCAAAACATTAAACTAATATCATGTTCGATAAAGAAAAATGGCAGGAAATTTTCAGTTCGTTAAAAAACAATAAAATGCGAACAACACTTACCGTGTTTGGTGTTTTTTGGGGAATTTTTATGCTTATTATAATGTTGGGACTTGGAATGGGTTTTAAAAGCATGATTCAAGAGGGCTTTGGAGATTTTGCTACCAATAGTTTATTAATATGGCCTCAACAAACTACAAAAGCTTATAAAGGATTTCCCCGTAATCGCAGGTATATGTTTACAAATGAGGATGTACAGATAATAAAAGAAAGATTTCCGGAAATTGAATTTATAGCTCCCAAATTAAGGGCTTTTGGTAGCGAAGGAGCAAATAATGCTACCAGAGGTACTAAGACAGGAGCTTTTTCTGTTGAAGGAACGTTTCCCGAATATAACCTTATCGACCCTTCAAAAATAATTAGCGGAAGATTTGTAAATAATGTAGATATTAAAGAATATAAAAAGGTTGCCGTTATTGGAAAATATGTTAAAGACGTATTGTTCGAGAAAGATGAAAATCCTATTGGAGAATATATTAAAATTAACGGAATTTATTTTAAGGTTGTTGGTGTGCTGACCAAAGGCGCAAGTAATATCAGTTTAGGCTCTGATAAAGACAGATCCATAGTAATTCCATTAACTACTTTTCAGAAAGTTTATAATAGAGGTAACGAAGTAGGTTTTTGTGCTGTAACAGCAGTTAAAGAAGCAAATATTGCTCTGGTTCAACAAAAAATAAATACCTTTTTGCGTAGTCGCCATTCAATTGCTCCTGATGATGAACAGGCTGTTGGCGGATTTAATCTGGCCAAAGAGTTTAAGAAAATCTTTAAAATGATAACCGGTATTGGAATATTAATATGGATTGTGGGAATAGCAACCTTATTAGCCGGAGTAATTGGCGTTAGTAATATTATGCTTGTTGTTGTTAAAGAACGCACTAAGGAAATTGGGATACAACGTGCTTTGGGAGCAACTCCTTTCAAAATTATGAATAATATTATTACAGAAGCAATATTTTTAACAGCCAGTTCCGGTTATGTGGGCATAGTTTTAGGAGTTGGAGTTATAGAGCTTATTAAAATGATTGCAAATAGTACAGGCTCAGATAATCCTTTTTTTACTCATGCAGGAGTTAATCTTAATGTTGCATTACTGGCTTTGTTTATACTTGTTATATTTGGTGTTTTTGCAGGTTTTATACCTGCAAAAAGAGCTATAAGCATAAAACCTATTGATGCATTGAGAGACGAATAATAATAATAATAATAATAAATATAAAATAGTTAATATTTAAAACCATATTATAATGAAGAAGTTTTTTAAAATTTTTATTTGGATTTTTATAGCAGTAATATTTATTGGCACTTTAGTTTTTTTGTATAATAAATCGAAAAAGAAAACAGAAGTATTTACCACAGAAAAACCTTTTATTACCAACATAGAAAACAAGACAGTTGCTACAGGGGCTATTGTACCTCGCAAAGAAATTGAAATAAAACCCCAGGTATCAGGAATTGTCGAAGAAATTTATATTGAGCCGGGAGATATAGTTAAGAATGGTGATTTAATAGCTAAAGTTCGTATCATTCCTAATATGATTAATTTGAATAATGCTGAAGCTCGTTTGGATCAGGCTAAAATTGATAGCGATGATGCAAAATTGGTATATGAGCGTCATAAAAAGATATTTGACGAAGGTGTTATTCCTGCTGCAGAATTTCAAAAATATGAAATAGTCTTAAACAGGGCTAAATCGGAATTAAATGCTGCCGAAAATAATTTGCAACTTATTAAGGAAGGAGTTACCAAAAAATCAGGACAAACAACCAATACTCTTATACGTTCAACTATTGAAGGAATGGTTCTTGATGTGCCGGTTAAGGAAGGTAATTCTGTAATCGAAAGTAATACATTTAATGCCGGTACTACGATTGCTGTTATAGCCGATATGGGAGAAATGATTTTTAAGGGTAAGGTTGATGAAACTGAAGTTGGTAAAATCCATGAGGGGATGAATCTTTCTCTCTCTATTGGTGCAATAGACAAACAAAAATTTGATTCCAAGCTTGAATATATCTCTCCAAAAGGAGTAGAAGATAACGGAGCAATAAAATTTGAAATTAAAGCAAAAGTAAAGTTGCAAGAAGATTTCTTTATCAGATCAGGATATAGTGCTACTGCCGATATAGTTTTGGAACGTCTCGATAGTGTACTGGCCATTAATGAGAGTCTTATAGAATTCAGAAATGATTCTGCTTTTGTTGAAGTTGAGTTAGAGCCTCAAATATTTGAAGAAAGATATATTGAAATAGGCCTTTCTGATGGAATAAATATTCAGATTCTTAAGGGAGTTTCTATTGATGATAATATTAAACAAAAAATTAAAGAAATAGAAAATCCAAGATAGTAGATTAGCTTGTATAATATTTTCTTATTTAAAAGCCGTTTCGTATTAAATGTGAGACGGCTTTTTAACTCTCCCCTTAAATCAACAAGTTACCGGATGACTTATTGACAGATAGTGCTTTAACTTAATTTTGCCACGCTTTTAATAAAAGAGTCATCCGATAACTATCAATTCAATAAAATATATCTGATGCTTACCTGAAATTTTGAACTTTGTCAAATATTATTACATTTGTTAACCTTATTAAATTATGAACTTCTTTCATGAATGGGGTGAGTAATTATTCAGGATTATATCTCAATTTTAGAACTAAAAGACATTAATTATTATGCATCAATTGAATGAATTTTTCCAGACCATACATAGCTTTCTTGGTGGACATCAATGGTTTGTTTTCTTTTTAGTGGGTACAGGTGTTTTCTTTACTATTTACCTTAAATTTCCTCAGCTAAGATATTTTAAACACGCAATAAAAATTGTTAAAGGAAAATTCGACAAGAAAGAAGATAAAGGAGATACCTCACATTTTCAGGCATTAACAACAGCTCTTTCCGGTACAGTTGGAACAGGAAATATTGCGGGAGTTGCATTTGCTATCTACATGGGAGGTCCGGCAGCTTTGTTTTGGATGTTAGTTACAGCCTTTTTGGGAATGACAACAAAGTTTGTTGAAGTTACATTATCACATAAATACCGTGGTTTTGATGAAAAAGGAATGGTTGCTGGGGGCCCGATGTATTATATGAAAGAAAGACTGAACATTAATTTAAAAAATGGGAAAATAATTAAAACCGGTAAGTGGCTGGGTATATTTTTCGCCGGTGCAACAATACTTTCTTCGTTTGGATCAGGAAGCATGCCTCAGATAAATAGCATTACCGATTCGGTATTAGCAACTTTTGGTATTGAAAGAATAATAACCGGAGCAGTATTGGCAGTGTTATTAGCATTTGTTATAATTGGAGGAATTAAAAGGATTGCTAAAGTAACCGAACGTTTAGTTCCGGGAATGGCATTAATTTATCTTATTGGAGCCTTAGCTGTTATAATTACAAACTATCAGAATATTATTCCTTCGTTTGGTGCTATATTCTCAAATATTTTTACCGGGCAAGCTGCTGTTGGAGGATTTTTGGGTGCAAGTTTTGCTTTTATGTTTAACCAGGGTGTAAATCGCGGATTATTTTCTAATGAAGCAGGTCAGGGTTCAGCTCCAATTGCTCACTCAGCTGCTCGTGCACACGAACCTGTTTCTGAAGGTTTAGTTTCAATTCTGGAACCATTTATCGATACTTTAATTATATGTACAATTACAGGATTAGTTCTTTTATCTTCGGGTGTATGGAATGAAAAATTCGATAATAAATTTCAGAATACAGATATGATTGTGTTTGCAGATACTTATAATGAAGATGTTAAAGAAGATCAAAAAGCTATTTTTAACCACTTATCGAACGGAATTTCGTTACCCGTATTTAATGGAAACCTTGAAATTATTGATGGAAAAATTCAAAATGAATTAACAATTGTACATGCCCGATCAATTGCCGAAGATATTGAAGTACTTTTTGATGATAAACCATTCAGTGGTAAAATAAATATTACCGATGGGAAAGTAGAAAATGGGGAAGCTAATGTTATTTTTACAGGAAAGTCGTTAATGCATAGTGCTCCATTAACAGCAAAAGCATTTACAAGAAGCTTTTTTGGAGATTGGGGAAAATATATTGTTTCGATCGGATTATTACTCTTCGCATTTTCAACCGCTATATCGTGGTCGTATTATGGCGATAGATCCGTAACGTTTTTGTTTGGGTCGAAATATGTAATATTTTATAGATTTTTTTATGTAGTTGGATTTTTCTTTGCAGGGTTTACAGATACAACTATTATATGGAATTTATCATTACTAACAGTGGTATTTATGGCAATTCCAAACTTGTTTGGAATATTGTTATTGCATAGGGAGGTAAAATCAACAATCAAGTCTTATTGGGTTGATTTCAAATCTGAACATCCTGATGTGAAAATCCCCGAGAAAGTATAAATGCATAAAATTTAAAATGAAATAAAATGTCTAACCAGCCTGCCAGCTGGCAGGAATGAGCTAAAATGTTTAGTAAGTATTTTGGTTATTCATGAGTATTTTAGTCACTTCAAGTATTGTATTTAACTGATTAATTGGTTAAATTACAACTATTCTCGTACAGAGATTTAATTATTGTAACCTATTAGCTGATATTTAAGTAAACTAAAATAATATTTAATTGTTAATAGGAAATATAGCTTTCTAAATGAGATAAATACAATATGACGAAAAAAGTAGTATTATCCATTTTACTTTTATTATTTATTCAGTTATCATATTGTATTGATTATAATCAGACAGATAGCCTTGAAAATTTACCTGAAAACCTTGTTGATAGCCAGAGGGTTGATATGCTAAATAAGCTTGCTGACAAATACAGAGGAATAGCACCGGGGAAAATTATCGAGTACGGAAAGCAGGCTTTGGTATTATCAGAAGATTTAAATTATAAACAGGGTAAAGCATATGCTTTAAAAAATATTGGACAGGGTTACTTTAATTTAAGCGACTATGATAATTCAATTAATTATTTTTTCAGGTCGCTAAAACTAATGGAGGAATCCGATGATGAAAAAGGTATTGCAGAATGCTTTCATAGTTTGGGAAATATCTATTTCGAAGTAAAAAAATATGATAATGCTTTAGAATATTATCAGAAATCATTAATAATTAAAAAAGAACTTGGAGACGAAAAAAATATTGCTGCAACGCTAAATAACATTGGTGTTGTTTATCTTGTATTAGGCGAAAATGATAAAGCATTGGAGTACCATTGGGAATCTTTACATTTAAAAGAGAAAATATATGATTTAATAGGTATTTCATATTCATTAAACAATATCGGGTTTGCATATTTTAATGAGAACAAATTTGATAAAGCTTTAGAATATTATTTTAAATCTCTGAATATTAGACAAGATGTTGGAAATAAAAAAGAAATAGCTGTTTCGCTATTTAATATAGGTGAGGTTTATGTTAAATTGAATAATTTTTCTGGAGCTGAAGATTATTTATCAAAATCTCTTGTGCTAGCTAAAGAAACAAATACAAAAACACTTATTAATAACATTTATAGTACATACAGTGAATTATATAATTTTACAAAAGATTATAAAAAAGCATTTGAATATCATGTATTACTTACAGAGGTAAAGGATAGTATATATAATAAAGAAAGTAGCCTGCAAATAGCAAAGATGCAAACCATATACGAAACAGAAAAAAAAGAAAAGGAAATAGAAATACTGAATAAAGAAAAACAAATCCAGAACAGTAAATTTGCAAAACAAAGAATTATAGTGTATTCTGCATTTGGTTTTTCTGTTTTAATTTTAATGATTGTATTTGTATTATATAACAGGTTTCGATTAAAAAAGAAGGCTAATATATTATTATCTGAACAAAATTCCAGGATTCTACAACAAAAAGAGGAAATCTATACTCAGGCAGAAGAACTTTCAAAACATCGTAATCAATTAGAACATTTGGTTGAAACTAGAACAGCTGAATTAAAAATAGCAAAAGAAAAAGCTGAGGAGTCAGGCAAGTTAAAAACTGCTTTCCTGGCAAATATGTCGCATGAAATAAGAACACCTATGAATGCTATAATTGGATTCTCTAATTTGCTTACAGATCCGGATATTGAAAAAAAGCAAAAAGAAGACTTCATAAAAACACTTACTCATAATAGTGATGTTCTGCTACATTTAATTGATGATATGCTTGATATTGCCAGAATTGATTCAGGCCAGCTAAGTATTCATAAAACCGACTGGATACTAGATGAAATATTAAGGGAATTATTAAATAAATTTCTTGAAGAAAAAAAGTATAAAAACAAGCAAAACATTGATTTAAAATTAGTTTTAAAGAGTAAAGATGTAAATATTAAGATATATTGTGATCAGTTTCGCATTAAACAAATTTTATCAAACTTAATTGATAATGCTTTAAAATTTACAGAAAAAGGCTCAGTCGAATTCGGATATAATATTGATAATCAATCAGCTCAGCCTTGCGTCAAGTTTTTTGTTAAAGATACAGGTATTGGTATATCCGAAGAACAACAAAAAAATATATTTGAAAGATTTACCAAAATAGAAACTGATATAAAAAAATTATATAGAGGGGCGGGACTGGGATTAGCAATTTCCAAGGGTCTTGTTGATTTACTCGGTGGTAAAATCTGGCTTAAATCAAAAATCAACAATGGTACTGAATTTTACTTTACAGTTCCTTGTGATAAAATATCAGAAGAAGAAAAGCTGGTTGATGAGAAACCTGACTTTACTGCAAATTATAATTGGCCTGATAAAACAATTCTTATTGCAGAAGATGAAGATAGTAATTTCTCTTATTTTAAAGTGCTATTATCAAATACAAAAGCTAAAATTTTACGGGCTAAAGATGGTAAAGATGCTGTAGATATTTGTCAAAAAAATAAAATTGATTTAATTTTAATGGACATAAAAATGCCTGAAATGGATGGTGTTGAAGCTACTGGTTTAATAAAAAAACAATTGCCTGATATACCCGTTATTGCACAATCGGCTTATTTAGCCTCAGCAGATTTTATGTTTACCACAAGGAATATTTTTAATGATATACTTGAAAAGCCTATTTCAGCTCCAAAAATTTTAACGATGATCAGCAAATATTTATGATTTATCCGAAAGATGAATAGTTTTTATGGTTTAAATCCAAGGACCATTATGTCATCAATCTGCTCATATTTATTATCCATCCAGTTACTTAAACTTAGTTTAATAAGATTTCTTTGGGTTTCGAGAGGCTCATTGTGAATTTCTAATAACAGGTGTTTAAATCTTCTTGAAAGAAATTTTTTACCATCATCACCTCCAAATTGATCCATTAATCCGTCCGAGAACAGATAAAAAATATCTCCTTCTTCATATTCAATTTCGTTATTTTGGAAAGGAATTTCAATAGGGGTTACGCCAATAGGGTTTCGTGTAGGTTTATATTCTATAAGTTTATTGTCTCTGATAAGATATAATGGTGCATTTGCTCCTGCATATTGTATTATCTTTTCTTTATGATTAATTACACATAGTGCTATGTCTATACCACTATTGTGCGAATAATCATTTTCCGTTTGATTTAAGGTGTCTTTTAATTCATATCTTAAAATTTCAAGCGTTTGATTTGCTTTAGTAATTTCTTTTCTGCGAACAATTTCGTTTAGTAAAGATATACCTAAAACACTCATGAAAGCTCCTGCAATTCCATGTCCTGTGCAGTCTGCAGTAGCAATAAGAGTAAAATCATTTATTTTCTTTACCCAATAGAAATCTCCACTTACTATATCTTTTGGAAGATAAAATATGAAATAATCAGGAAGTATCTTTTTTATTGTTTTTTGTCCTGTTAACATACCGGTTTGCAAACTTTTAGCATATTGGATACTATCAGTAATTTGTTTTTTCTGAAATATTAGTTCATCTTTTTGTGAGGTAGAAATAGCCTTTTCTTCGCGATAACTTTTTACTAGTATTGCAACAACAAAGTATATAAGCACAAAAGAAAAAAGGAAGGTAATTGTTACATCATAGAATTTTATAAAGTCACTTTCATAAGGAGTAATTAAATTTGGGAATTTTCTTTCAAGATAAAATAAGAAAATTAAGTTTAACAAAAAGCCGGTAATAACAATAATCCGGTTTTTTCCTTCGGTAATTATTACAAAAATAATCAGACCAACCAGATAAACAAATACCACAGGGCCCTCGGAGCCGGCATTAAAAAACCAAACTATTGAAAGTATTATTAAAGAATAAATTATATAGGGGGTAATTATAGGTTTAAATATTTTTCTTTTTCTGGATATGTAGTAAAATATAAATAATACTACGGTTGAAAATATTGTGAAGAAAGTTAGTTTTAAATTAAGTTGTAAAGCAATATTTGTAATACTTGCAAAACAGGCTGCCAAGGCAGAAAAAAGACTCACTGAATTAAAGAACCGGTGTTCCAGACTATAATTTTCTCGGTTCCCAAAAAGTAAATCAGTATAACTGTAATTTTCTTTTTTATAAGAATCTGATATATTTTGTTTCATTTTCAAACTAGATAAAAAACAAAACTGGGATATAAATTAAATGATATTGTTTAAATCCCAGTAATAAGGATAGCTAATTTAAGTAAATAATATTAATTATCAAACATGGAATTCGTGATTGATTGACAGATAACGTTTAATGTGAAATGAACATTAATGACCTGCCTTTAAAATGTATTATCTTCGTTCGAGCAAAACAATATTTTCAACATGATGAGTATGTGGAAACATATCTACAGGTTGAACTTTTACAATCTTATAATTAGTATCCAATAAATTAATATCTCTTGCCTGCGTTGCCGGATTACAACTTACATAAACTATTTTCTGTGGATTTGCTTTAAGAATTGATTCAATAACATTTTTGTGCATGCCGGCTCGCGGAGGATCGGAAATAATAAGGTCGGGATTACCATGTTTTTTAAAGAAATCAGTGGTGAGGATATCTTTCATATCTCCGGCAAAGAAATCAGTATTAGTAATATTATTAATTTCAGAATTTACTTTTGCATCTTCAATAGCTTCAGGAATAAACTCAATTCCAATAACTTTTTTTGCTTTTTTTGCTACAAAATTTGCTATAGTTCCTGTTCCCGTGTAAAGATCATAAACAATTTCATTACCTGTTAAATCGGCAAATTCTCTCGTTTTACAATATAAATTATATGCTTGTTCAGAATTAGTCTGATAGAAAGATTTTGGACCGATTTTAAACTTTAAATCTTCCATTTGTTCGAAAAAATGATCTTTTCCTTTAAAACAAATTACTTTCTGATCGGATATTGAATCATTCGCTTTGGAATTTACGATATACATTAACGAGGTAATTTCCGGGAATTTATCCGCGATATGATTTAATAAAGAATTTATGATTTTCTGATCATCATAAAAGAAAACAACAATAACCATAAGTTCTTTTGTGGTTGACGTTCTTATAATTACATTTCTCAGTAAGCCTTCTTGTTTTCTTAAATCAAAATATGTAAGATTGTTTTCGTCAGCGTATTTCTTTATTTCAAGCCTGATTGTATTTGAAGGTTCTTCTTGTAAATAACAACTATTAATATTTACAATTTTATCCCATATTTTTGGAACATGAAAACCTAAAGCATTACTTTTTTCAAATGTGTCTTGAGTATTTATTTCTTCTTTTGTTAACCAACGTTTATTCGAAAAGGTAAATTCAAGTTTATTCCTATAATAAGTGGTTTTATTTGATGGAAGTATATAATCAATTTTAGGTAATTCAACTTTTGCGATGCGCTCTAAATTATCGATAACTTGCTGGTACTTATACTTTAATTGTTCCTCGTACGGAAGATTTTGCCATTTACAGCCGCCACAAACTCCAAAGTGTTCGCAGAAAGGTTCAACCCTAATATCCGAATATTTATGAAACTTTACAGGAATAGCTTCCATAAAACTCTTTCGTTTTTTTGTAACCTGTACATCAACTATATCGCCCGGAACAGCTTGTGTAACAAAAACAACTTTATTATCAATTTTAGCAATAGCTTTCCCTTCTGCTGCAATATCAATAATTTCAAGCTTTTCAAGTAAGGGTAACGTTCTTTTTTTTCTTCCCACTTCAGATAAATTTAATTTTTGACAAAGATATAATTTAAGTTTAATGGTTTATTGGTTTAATAGTAAAATAGTAACTCTGTAAATTAAATTGCTAACAGCCAATTGCCAAAAGCTATCTGACATCGAAAATAAGAATCAATTTACATTCGTAATTTAAATAGAAGAATTGAAGTCTATTTATCTTATAATTCTATCTTTGCGGAAATTATTTATTAATATGATTTCTGTTGATCGGTTAACAGTTGAGTTTGGAGGTTTCCAATTATTTAATGATGTTTCTTTTTTAATTAACCAAAAAGACCGGATTGGATTGGTTGGGAAAAATGGAGCAGGTAAATCTACTTTGCTAAAAGTATTTATGGGAATTCAAGTTCCAACAAAAGGGACTGTAACCGTTCCTTCTGACATTAGTTTGGGATACCTTCCACAAAATATGGTCTGTAAAGATAGTCGGACTGTTTTTGAAGAATCCCGTGAAGCCTTTTCCGATATTTTACAACTCGATGAAAAAATTAAGAAGATCAATATAAAGCTTGCAGATAGAACAGATTACGAATCACCGGCATATTCAAAACTAATTCATGATTTATCAGAAGCGAGTGATAGGTATCAACTACTTGGTGGTGGATCAATTGAGGCCAGTATTGAACAAACATTATTAGGTTTGGGATTTAAAACTGCCGATTTTAATCGTCAAACTGTAGAATTTAGTGATGGTTGGCGTATGCGGATTGAATTAGCAAAAATCTTATTACAAAAACCAAATGTATTATTACTTGATGAGCCTACAAATCATCTTGACATTGAAGCTATTCAATGGTTCGAAGATTTTTTGATAGATTATCCCGGAGCTGTTGTTCTTATTTCGCACGATAGAGCATTCCTCGATAATATTACCGGGAGAACAGCTGAAATTTCACTGGGTAAGATTTACGATTATAATGTTCCGTATTCTAAATACGAGGTTTTACGAAAGGAAAGAAGGGAGCAGCAATTGGCGGCTTATCGAAATCAGCGGAAATTAATTGAAGAAACTGAGGAGTTTATTGAAAGATTCAGATACAAAGCTACAAAAGCGGTTCAGGTTCAATCGCGAATTAAACAACTTGCAAAAATTGATCGTATTGAGGTTGATGAACAGGATACTGCAGCTATAAACATAAAGTTTCCACCTGCTCCGCGTTCAGGTGATCTGGTAGTTCGAACAAAAAATGTTTCTAAAAATTATGATGATCTTTTGGTATTTAAAGATATTGAGTTAACAATTACACGTGGCGAAAAAATAGCATTTGTGGGTAGAAATGGCGAGGGGAAAACAACACTCTCCAGAATAATTGTTGGTGATCTTGATTATAATGGAGAATTGAAAATAGGTCATAATGTTGCAATTGGGTATTTTGCTCAAAACCAGGATGAATTATTAGAAGAAAACAAAACTGTTTTTCAAACCATTGATGATATTGCTGTTGGCGATGTGAGGACTAAGATAAGGGACATCTTGGGAGCCTTCCTTTTTGGAGGCGAAGACATTGACAAAAAAGTTAAAGTTTTATCGGGGGGTGAACGGTCACGATTGGCAATGACGAAACTGTTGTTAAAACCGTACAATTTGCTTGTTCTCGATGAGCCAACAAATCATCTGGATATGCGATCGAAGGATATTCTTAAAAAGGCTTTAAAAGATTTTGAGGGAACTTTAATTATTGTTTCACACGACAGGGAGTTTCTTGATGATCTTGTTGAAAAAACGTACGAATTCAGAGATAAAAAAATTCGGGAACATATTGGTGGAATATATGATTTTTTAAGAAAGAGGAAACTGGAGAATCTTAAAGAATTAGAGAGGAGAGAAAAACAAGCTTCTAAATCCAAAGGAAATAAGATTTCGGGAAATAAACAATCGTATCTTGAACGGAAGGAACTGGAAAAGCAAATCAGGAAGGTAGAAAATAAAGTAAAAGATAGTGAGTCAAAAATAGAGAATATTGAAACAGAGATGGAACAGATAAGTGAAGTTTTATCTGATCCTGAAAAAATGAATAATAATCCTTCTTTGTTTTCGAAATACGATGAACTTAAAAAACAGCTGGAATCTGAAATGAAAATCTGGGAAAATATACATGAATCTTTAGAAGACCTGAAACAACAAAGAAATTGATTATCTTTACATTCATGTTAATTGAAAAGTAAAAACAACTGAATTTTTAAAGATAACTTTAGATAAGAACCATGAATAAAATTATTGAAAACAAATTAAATGAAATTAATATTTTATGTAAAAACCACATGGTGAAATCATTATTTTTATTTGGTTCTGCCAGTTCAGAAGAATTTAATGAAAATAGTGATATTGACCTATTGATATCTTTCAAAGACAACCTTCCATTATTAGATTTTGCTGATAATTTTTTTGATTTAGAAGAATCTTTAAATAAACTACTTAAAAGACAGATAGATTTAGTTGTCGAAAAATCAATCAAGAATCCTTATTTTAAGGAAGAAGTTGAAAAATCTAAGATTAAGATTTATGAAGCATAAAATAAACAAATATTTATATGATATATTAAAATCTATCAATTATATTGAAAGTTTTTTAGGAGAAAATAGAAATTTTTATGATTATGAGAATAACCATATGCTTAAAAAAGCTGTTGAACGAGAATTTGAAATAATTGGTGAAGCTTTAAATCGTATTCTGAAAATTAATCCCGACATTATAATTTCAAACTCAAGAAACATTATAGGATTAAGGAATCATATTATTCATGCGTATGATAATATTGTTGATGAAATTATATGGGGAATAATAAATAAAAATTTACCGTTATTGAAAATCGAGGTTGAGAAATTGATTGATAAAAATGATTCAGAATCTTAACCAAATTGCATGAAAAATCAACTTAAATATCTGTTGTTACTTTTTCTTTCTATTTTTATTCTTTCATGCAATGTTTCAAAAAAAGCAACTGTGCCAAGAAACTTACACCGTATTTACGATCCGGCCAGCTCTTCAATTCATCCCGAAATAAAAGTTTATAATACTTCAGATACCAGCTCAATTATTGTAGAGAGAGTTTACACTAAAGAATTGTTATTTAACCAGGCTAATGCTGAAAAAAAATTCTTGGCAAGAGTTAAGATAATTTACAATTTATACGATTTAAACAATAAACAAAAACTGGTTGACAGTTTAACCACTACATTTAAATTTGAAAAACTCTCTGATATTTTGTATCACACTTTGGAGATTCCAATTAATACATTTGTTGATAATAATTACTTTTTAGAGATTATTACAACAGATCTAAACAGGAAAAGTAATCAATATTCATTCAGAAGAATTGACAGAACAAATGATATTAATGAACAGGATTTTATTGTTTATAATAAAAGTAATGATGTGTTAGTTATTAATTCATTAATAAATGAGAAAAAACAATTCGGAATAAAGCACTATAAAGAGGATTTAGATTCTTTAAATGTGTTTTTCTTTTCAAATAATTTTGAAACTCCGCAACCACCATATATAAATGATACCACTAAAGAAAATTTTGAAGTTGCCGATACAAATTGGGCTTGTCATCTCGATTCAATCAATTATCTGAATTTCCAGCAAGAAGGAGTTTATTATTTTACCGTGGTTACAAAATCTTATAAATCGCTTGCCAGAAAGGCTGAGGGTTTTGCTTTATATAATTTTGGTGATGGATTCCCTATTGTTAGAACACCCGATGATCTTGCAAAACCAATTGTGTATTTGGGTTCGATTGATTCAATCCCTGATTCGGATTCTATCGGAAAGCTTACAAAATTAGCAGTCGATAATTTTTGGCTCAGGAAAGCGAATAATATCGATAAATCCAGAGAACTTTTAAAAGAATATTATAACAGGGTTATGTTTGCAAATATGTATTTTACATCGTTTAAAGAAGGTTGGCAGACAGATCGCGGAATGATATATATTATTTACGGATTACCTGATTATTTGTTTAAATCGGGCGAAATGGAAAAATGGATTTATAACCCTACAGGTATTGGTACGGGAATAACTTTCACATTTAAATATATTGAAAATCCTTTTAGTTTAAATCACTATCTATTAGATCGCGCTAAATTAAAAACAACGGGTTGGGACGAGGCTATAGAAATGTGGAATAAGGGAGAAATATTTTATTTTCAAAACTTAATGTAATGAAACCTTCATGATTTTAAAAACACAAACTTGTAGCAAGAACGAAAATATTTTATAAAGATTAAATAAAGAATGATGATTTCATGAAGGTTCACGAACAGGTTTGTGGGATGGATTGTGGGAGTGAGCCTGCCTTGCCGGCTGGCAGGTAACAAAAAAAATAGAATAAGGAAAGCATGTATTGAAAGTAATAAATTGCAATTTTATAAGATTATTAAAACATGAAACAAGATAAAGATTTTATATTTGGCATAAGAGCTGTTATTGAAGCAATAAAAGCAGGTAAGCAGATTGATAAGCTAATGATAAAGGCTGGCTTAAAAGGAGAACTTTTTTTTGAATTAATTAAGCTGACTAAAGATTTGCAAATACCATTTCAGTATGTGCCCAATGAAAGAATAAATCGGGTGACCATGAAAAATCACCAGGGTGTTCTGGCTTTTATTTCACCTATTGAATTTCAGAATATCGAAAATATTTTACCTTCTATATTTGAAGCCGGCAAAACTCCGCTTATTGTAATCCTTGATAAAGTTACGGATGTTCGAAATTTTGGAGCAATTACTCGAACTGCCGAATGTGCCAATGTAGATGCAATTATTATACCTGAAAAAGGTTCTGCACAAATTTCGGGCGATGCAGTTAAAACATCGGCGGGTGCTTTACTTAAAATCCCGGTTTGTAGGGTAAAAAACTTGTCAGAAACCATAAAGTATTTGCAGCAAAGTGGAATTCAGCTTGTGGCAGCTACCGAAAAGGCCAGTGATTTTTATTATAAAGTAGATTTCTTAATACCAACTGCAATTTTATTAGGAGCCGAAGATAGGGGAGTTGATATGGAATATTTGAAAGTAGCCGACCAAATGGTGAAAATACCGATCTTAGGCGAAATTGAATCGTTGAATGTTTCTGTTGCAGCTTCTATATTGATGTACGAGGCTGTAAAGCAAAGGCTGAATTAAGCTGTTTTTAAAGTAAATTTAAAAGCTGAACCTTTGTTAAGTTCACTCTCGACCCATATTTCTCCATTATTTTTCTCTATAAATTCCTTACATAAAATCAGTCCTAATCCGGTTCCTCTCTCTTCTGAAGTGCCTTGTGTAGTTAAATGCTGATCAATCCTGAATAGTTTTTTCTGATCTTCTTTTTTAATTCCTACACCATTATCAATTACAGATAATTCAACGTGTTCATCTTTTTTAACACATCTAATAGATATTAAACCCTCCGGATGTGTAAATTTTATAGCATTGCTTATGAGGTTTCGAATTACTGTTGTAATCATATTTTCGTCGACAAATACAAGGGTTTTTTCGTCAATATTTATGTTAATTTTTATGCTTTTATTTTCGATATTAATCATTAATTCATCAATGGTATTATCAACCATTTTCCTGACAGATACAAATTTTGGTTCATAAGTAATGTTGCCCGTTTGCGATCTTGACCACTGTAACAGGTTTTCTAACAAATTATATAATTGCTTTGATGCCTGGTTCATTGCTCCTATAAATTCCTTACTTTCTTTCTCCGAAAAAACATCAAAATTATTTGTTAATACTTCCGTAAGATTTAAAAAACCGGCAATTGGATTACGTAGATCGTGTGCTATTATTGAAAAGAATTTATCCTTGCTTGCATTTAAAGTTTTTAACTGTTCACGGTGATTTTCAATTTCCTCTTTTTGTTGAACAATGGTCTTTTTTGCTTTTTTAAGGTCAATTATTCTACCAAAAAGCTCAATTGTTCTTTCTCTGAATTTATGATTTGATTTTTCTAATAATAGCTGGTGGCTTTCAATTTCTTGCTGTTGTGTTTTTAGTTTTTTGTTTTGCTGGCTAATGGTTTTTTTAGCTTTTTTTAAATCAACCATTTTGCCAAACAACTCAATGGTACGACCTCGAAACTTATAGCTCTCTTCTTCTAATTTCTTTTGTTGTTTTTCAAGATCGATTCTTTGTAGTTCAAGAGTTCTAAATTGCTCGAAAATTATATCCTGGGCTTTTTCAAGGCTCTCAATTTTATCGGTAAGTTTTGTGTTTTCTTCCTGTGATTTTTTTAAGAAATTAATAATTTCTAAACTTTCAGGATTAATACTTAATGCTGAACCAGGGGCAGCAAATTTTTCAGATAGATTTAGCTTATTTAAATTTTTCGATTTTGGGCTTGTCATATATTTAACATAATTTCCTAACTGTGTGGTTAAAACAACAAATGTTTCTTTTCAGAATTTCTCCACCTGGCTTGATAGTCATAATCCACAAAAAAGATTTTCAAATCAGCCTGATAATCGTAATTGGTGAAAAATAATTTTTTATCAGCTTGATAATCATATTTTGTAAAAAACCATAAGCCTTTATTTTCTTTTGCCTGATAGTCGTATTTTACTTTATAAACTAACAAATCGGCCTGATAATCATAATTAGTGATATACACTTTTACATCTGCCTGGTAATCATAGTTTGCAGAATAAACCTTTTGCGCATGGATTTTACTAATCGATAAGAGTACAATTATATTTAGTAGAATAATGAATCTCATTATTAATTTGTTAATTGTCTGAAATCATCACCGGTGGGATTTTGGAAAATACTTAACTCAAATTCAGATATTACAGCTAATATATGATCAAATATATCAGCTTGTACCTTTTCATATTCCACCCAGCCCTGAATTTTACTAAATGCATATATCTGGATTGGAATCCCTTTTTCAGTTGGGTCAAGGTGCCTAACCATTGTTGTATAGGGTGGTATATTTGGATAGATATTAGGATGTTGTTCCAGGTATTTTTCAATATATATCCTGAATACTCCTAAATTAGTTAAATTTCGCCTGCTTGCCTTGTCATTTTCAATACCTTTCTCGATGTTGTATTTTGCAATATTTTCTTGCTTCATTTCAATATAATCCCGGATTAATTTTATCTTTTTGAAGCGATTTAACATTTCAGTATCGCAAAATTTCACTGTCTTAATATCAACATATAGCGATCGTTTAATTCGTCTTCCTTTCGAATCTTCCATCCCTTTCCAGTTTTGGAAAGATTCTGATATTAATGCATATGTTGGAATCGTAGATATGGTTTTATCCCAATTTTGGACTTTTACTGTATTAAGCGTAATTTCCAATACTGTTCCATCGGCATTTCTGCTTGGCATAGAAATCCAGTCGCCGGGTTTTACCATTTGATTTGCAGAAAGTTGAATGCCTGAAACGAATCCTAAAATGGTATCTTTAAAAACTAAAATCAGAATGGCTGCAACTGCTCCTAAACTTGCGAACAATTTTAGCGGTGATTTACCTAGTATTACAGATAAAATAAAAATGATACCAAAGGCATAAATTATAATTTTAACACTTTGAATATATCCTTTAATTGGCCGTTCTTGAGAAATTGAAAGAGTCAGGTATGCAGAATGTAAGGCATCTAAAAATGCATCAAGAACCAGCATACTTGCAAAAATCATATAAATGTATGTGACAGATTGCACAAGAGATGCGGTTTCAGGGAAATCTGCCAATCCAATTTCGGCAAAATAGTAAATTATAATTGCCGGTACCAGGTGTGATAATCTTTTAAATACTTTTTGCTGAAAAATAATATCATCCCAGGTATATTTTGTTTTTTGAACCAACTTACGAACAATTCTGAATAATATTTTATTGGTTACGAAATACGCGATAAAAGCCAATATTAAAATGAGTAAAACGATGATTGCAGATTTTGTTAGTGATGCGTATTGTTCCGAGAATCCCCAGTTAATAAGTAATTCCTTTAGTTTTAATCCAATCGTTGTATTCATAGTCAAAGAATATTATTATAAATGATTTTTTGTAAATTTAACAAATTAAAAAGGTTTGACATGAGAACATTATTATTTTTTCTTTTAATACTTATAAGTCAGTCTTGTATACAAAAGACCGGATACGAGCAATATTTTGAAGAACAATCGATGCGGGTAGATTTTGTTTTTTATGGAAATGCAGATAACGAAGAAATTAAACTGGCTAAGATTTCCAAAGAACCTTTCTGGGGAGGTTCAAAAACAAATTTAAACAACATGCTTAATTATGGCGAATATAAGTTTGAAATTACAGATTTGAAAACAGAAAATATAATTTATTCTCAGGGATTTTGTACTTTATTTGAGGAGTGGCAAACCACACTAGAAGCCGATTCTGTTTATCGTGAGTTTTATCAAACAGTTTTATTTCCGCTGCCTAAAAACCCGGTTATTTTAAAAATTTATAGCAGATCGTGGGAAGGTAATTTTGAAGAGATTTTTGAATATGAGATTAATACCAAAGAATACACTTTAGATTCTGAAATTGCTCAATTCCCTTACACAAAGATTCTCGATAATGGAGATCCTTCAACCAAAGTTGATTTAGTATTTTTGGCCGAAGGTTATACTTTAAGTGAAATGGATAAATTTGAAAGTGATGCTCAGCGATTAATAAATTACATGTTTTTATTTGAACCTTACAGTAGCAATAAAGAAAAATTTAATATTTGGTTGGTTAAGTCAGAATCTGAGGAATCAGAAACAGATATTCCGGGACATGATATTTATAAAAACACAGTATTAAACAGTAATTTTTACACATTTGGAAGTGAACGTTATTTAACAACCGAAGATTTTTTTGCTGTTAGAGATGCTGCTTCTGTAGTACCTTACGATGATATATGTATTCTTGTGAATTCCGAAAAATATGGTGGAGGTGGAATATATAATCATTATTGTATTTCCACTGTCGATCATGCTTTGTCAAACGAAGTATTTATTCACGAACTTGGGCATTCATTTGCCGGTCTGGGTGATGAATATTATAATTCATCGACAGCATATAACGATTTTTTCAATCTTGAAATTGAACCATGGCAGCCAAACTTAACTACTTTAGTAAGTTTCGATTCGAAATGGAAATCTTTATTGAATACAGATACTCCAATTCCTACACCACGTGAAAAACAATTCCAAAAAACTATTGGTGTTTACGAAGGAGGAGGCTATGTAAGTGAGGGAATGTATAGTCCTTATATGGATTGCAGAATGAAAACCAATGAAGCCGAAGGATTTTGCCCTGTTTGCCAGAACGCAATAGCTAAAATGATATTATTAAAATCTGAAAAAGAATAAATTCAGATTATCAACCCTGCCAGAGTTTTTATAATAATGAATAATAAACATCGAATAATGAATTCAATATTAGGTGTTCGATAATGGATATTAAATAAAACATCCGAAGTTTTGAAAACTTCGGATGTTTCCTCTCTATTACGTTTTTTATTGTTCGAGTTTGATATTAATTATTCTTTTCGAATATGTTTTCTTGCTATAAAGTAGTATACAACTAATCCAATACCACCAAATAAGAAAATCATTGAAAGATATGCAACTCCTTCTTCTAAATGAGTTGTTTCATTTAAAATTGCACCCATTAAGAATCCAATGGCAATTCCAATGCAAAATATACCATACTTTAAACTTGGAGATACATTTGATTCACTATTAAATATTGCTGCTGTAACACCTTTCTCTATTAGTGCTAATCTTTCTTTTCTTCTAACATATAGTTGAAAAATTCCATATACTACTGCGAAGAATGCTATTGGTATTAAAAATTCTAAATCGTTCATAATAAATTGTTTTTAGTTTAACATCGTTTTATTGCTATGACGCTACCTTTTTAAATTGGGTTACACTTTACGGTGAAAAATGCCTAACCAGCCTGCCGGCTGGCAGGAATGAACTAAAATTATAAATGTCTAACCAGCCTGCCGGCTGGCAGGAATGAGCTAAAATTTAAAATTATAAATGAATCCAGTCTAAAAAGGTTTAAATTTGATTTTCAACTACTTTTAGCCCCAAACCCTAAAGGGAGAAGTAGCTGAAAATCAGTCTCCCTTTAGGGCAGGGGCAAAACTTATTTTCAGCATTTCAAAATATTTCGTACTTTTTAGACTGGATTCATAAATGTTTAAAATGTTTTGTAAGTATTTTAATCATTTTAAATATTATTTGTAACTTAAAACGATTAATAAGCGTCATACTGAAAAAGATTGGGATTGAAACAAGACAAATACTATATCGAACGCGTTTTAAGAGGTGATATTAATGCTTTTACATACCTGGTT
Source organism: Bacteroidales bacterium (assembly GCA_030611105.1). Lineage (GTDB taxonomy): Bacteria > Bacteroidota > Bacteroidia > Bacteroidales > UBA12077 > UBA12077. The sequence continues at coordinate 56,073 of JAUWQL010000002.1, read as the reverse complement.
GATGAATATAAAGGTATGGTATATACAATCGCATTAAGAATGTTGAAAAATTCGGAAGATGCTGAGGAGTTGGCTCAGGATACATTTGTAAAGGCATTTAATTCGTTGAAAGATTTTAAATTTGAATCTAAATTTTCAACATGGTTATACAGGATAACGTATAATGGAGCAATTTCGAAATTAAGAAAAAAACAGATTGAGGTATATAATGTTGAAGATACAGTATTGCCGGATAGCGAAGTGGTTTCAGCATATAATGCCATAAACGAATTAACCAGAAATGAACAAAAAAAATACATTAATGAGACAATTGAAAAGTTAAAGGAAGATGATGCTTTAATAATAACATTATACTATTTACAAGAAAATACAATTGAAGAAATTTGCGAAATTACAGGACTAACACTCTCAAATGTAAAGGTAAAATTGCATAGGGCAAGAAAGCGATTTTACGATGAGCTAAAAACAATTTTAAAAGATGAAGTAAAAACAATTCTGTGATATGAATAATAATAAATTTAATACCGATGAATTTACTAAGAAGTTAATTAGTAAAGGAGAGGTTCAGCAACCTGGTTCGGATTTTACAAAAAATGTAATGAGCCGAATATTAAAAGACCCGGCTATAAAGGTTAGTTTTATTACTAATGACGATAAACAAAGTAATATTTGGCTGGCTATATCGATGTGTATTATGGTAGTTGGTTTTTTTATCTTTTATTTTATAAAGCATGGATTGGATTTTTCTCAGGTTTCCGATGGATTTCAAACACCGGCATATCTTAACGCATTCGCTGATTTCTTTTCGAAATTTTGGAGCGAATTAAGTTTATCGCCTTATTTATTAATAGCCTTATTTGGAGTTATTCTTTTAGTTATCATGGATAAAACAATTGTAAAATATTTATATTCTATTTAAAAAAATCATAACTGTTTATTTATAAGGTCGTAAAGCTTTACGGCCTTTTTTTATTTTTTTTATAATCTTATTTTTTTAGATTTGGTTGAAATTATATATATCCTTTCTTTAAATTGAGATCAATAGATAATAAAATAATAGTTGAAGGAATTCGTAAACAAGATAAGCAAATTCTAAAAAGCATATACTTAGTATATTTTCCAACCATAAAAAGATTTGTATTAGATAACAGGGGATCTGTACAGGATGCGAAGGATGTATTTCAGGACAGTATAATAATTATTTATAGAAAAATTAAAGAAGGTAACTTTGAACTTACATCTTCGTTTAAATCATATATATACTCTGTTTGTCGATATATTTGGATAAAACAATTATCGAAGCAGAAAGAAAATATCGAAAATCAGAATATTTATATTGAATACGATAATATTCCTGACATAACGATAGATGAATATAAAAAAAACGAACAATATAAATTATATCAAAAACATTTTAAAAGACTTGAAAAAGATTGCCGGAAATTATTGAAATTATTTTTAAAAAAAGTACCTTTAAAAGATATAGCTGAAGAGTTAGGGATTGATAGCATGATATATATAAAACGCAAAAAATATAAATGTAAAGAACAACTTGTGCGATATATTAAGAGTGACCCGAATTATAAAGATGAGTGATGGAGAATAAATTCGATTTGATAGAAAAATATTTGATGAATGAAATGTCGGTTAGGGAACAAGTAGAATTTGAAGAATCGTTAAGAAGCAATCCTGACCTGATGAAAGAATTTTTGCTTAGAAAAGATATTAACGAAGCCATAATTGAAGATGATATTATAAGTTTAAGAAATAATTTAGATGAAATAATAAATACCAAACCTGCCTTAACTAAAAAAATTAAAAATCCATTTATATATTCTGCTGTTGCCGCTGTTATTATTTTAATTGTTGTAATTGCAAATATTTATATTTTCCCATTAGGACAAATGGATAAGAATGAGGTTTTTAAATCCTATTATTCTGCATATCCTGCAGTTATGAGTTTCAGATCTCCTGTAGATCAAACTGAAATTGAAAAGATATTATATGATGCATTTAATTATTATGATGACGGAAAGTACGAAATGGCTTCTGTGTATTTTAAGCAGGTACTGGAAAAGGATAGCACAAATTATATGAGCCAGTTTTATTTGTCTGTTTGCGAAATTGAGAAAAATAATTTGAGTGAAGCCGAAAAATATTTAAATGATCTGATTTTAAAAAAGAATCATATTTTCCGGGAACAATCTCATTGGTATCTGGCACTTGTTTATTTAAAACAAAATGAAATGATTAGTGCTGAAAATATCTTAAAAAAAATAGTTGAAGAAAATATGATACAGAAATCTGATGCACAGTTTATTTTAAAGATTCTTTATTAGTTTTCTTGTTTTTAACCAAAAGCAATATTCCGATTGTTAAAAGGAGCAAAATAATTCCGGCATAAATAAAATGCTTTTTATAAGAAGTAAATAATGCATTATTATTTCCGATAACAACATAACCCGACCAAAAGTAAGGGTGAGCTTTTAACTGGTCAGCATTATTGATAAAATCTATTTTTGACTTTTGAAGAGATTCAGATTTTGTTTTGCCTTTTAGCAGATTTTCATAAAAAGATGTCATTAATTTAACCCCCGATTTGTCCTCTACCGACCAAAGTGTCATTATTATCGAAGGACAACCTGAATATATAAAACCTCTGGCCATACTCATCACGCCCTCGCCACGGTGTAATTTACCACTTCCGCTATTACACGAGCTTAAAACAGCCATACGGCTATTTAATTTCATATTATATAATTCGTAAGTGTTCAGAAAACCGTCTTCAATGCTGTCTTCATTTTGCGTAAACGCCATTTTCGAATACATCGGATTCTGATCATCCATTATAGTATGCATAGCCAAATGAAGAATATCATATTGAGAAGCCACTTTTTTAAAAGTTCTTTCACTGGCATCAAAATCCAGGTACAGATCACCATCAATAAGTTCTGATACTTTTTGAACTTCATCTTTAATGCCTTTTAACGGAAATAGTCTTTCCCGGTATTCCTGACGAAATGAAGAGAACTCACCTTGTAACCCGTCAATATTATCATATGTTGGAGCAAATGCCCCTAGTTTTTTATCGGCTCTTTTAGTAACATCACTATTTTCAAATAAAAATGTAGCTGAATACGAATAGCTAAAACGATTACTATACAATAAATATGGCAAAGCCTTATAATTTATACGTTTAAACGAAATATTTTCAGTGGTTAATACTTCAAATGGCAAGTATGCCAGTTTCCCATCAGGAATTAGAATTAAATTTTTATTGATTATTCTATTTTCGATTGGTTTAAGCAATTGCTTGTAAATAAAAAATGATGATTCCTGGTATTGTTTGAATTCCTCAAAACCATGATTTGAAAAATTATTGTTCGATAAAGATTGTAATAAGTTATCCAGATGATAATGGAATGACTGATCTATGTTTTGTTCAAAAATATCTGATTTTGTTTTGCCAATTAAAATCGTGTAAATTTTATCATCGGTTAAAAAATACTCTATTAGTAAATCTTTTCGGCTTAATTTTTTCTGTATATCTTCAATCTTTAATGTATTCTGTACATATTTTAATGAATGATATTTTTGAAAATTATTTTCAAGATAAACTGCAAGCTTATTAAATTCTTGTTTTTTCTCGAAAAGGTATTTATGCCAGTATTCTAATTTATTTTGGTCAGGATTCTTTTTCTTATTTTCTTCATATATCAGTTCTTCGTAAGTCCAGATAGATTTTTCAAGTTGTTTTTCCTTATTGATTAACGAGTCTGGGATACCACCAATATTTAAGGCATGAGTATTTTTTAAAGCTTCAGTTAAAATTGCTGATTTACCGGCTTCACTATAATTGAAGGCCTTTTCAAGGTATTTTTGTTCATTAGTTAATTTATATAATTCGTAACTTGTTTGTAAAGCATTCGAAAATGTCTCAAACTCATTATCGGCCAGAAATAATTTACTCTCTTCGTTTAAATACCCTGACCTAATCAGATTAATGGCTTCTGTTGCCCGATCGTAAGTAACTAAACTTAGTTTATAATTACTTATATTTTTGTTTTGCGTTCCCGATCTTGAAAGAGCATAAGCCTTGTTTTTTAGAGAACTCAATAAATGTGTTTTAGAGAGAACCTGGTTAATTTCAGGATTCGAATTTAGATTGGTATCATTAAATTCCGGCGATAAGGCAATTAACGATTTCTGAAAATAGAATAGGGCGCTGTCGGTTTGGTTATTGGTTAGATAAAATTCTCCAACTTTATTGTAACACATTGATAAATCCGGGTGATTTTCTCCAAAGTTATTCTTATAAATATTTAACGCTTTATTAAAATAATTAAGTGCATTTTCATTATCATTTAATTGTTTTGAAATAAAATCTCCATAATTCATATACTGTAATGCTACTCTATTATTTTCTAAACCATATAGAATTTCAGATATTTCAATTGCTTGTATATAATAATTTTCTGCTTTTTTAAAATTATTTATCTTTTCGTAACAAATAGCTAAATTACCTATTGTAATATATAAATAACTACTGTTTTCTTTTAACCTTAGACTGATAGTATAATATTTAATCGCATTTTCAAAATCATTATTTTTCCTAAAAATAATTCCAAGATTGTTATAAGTCGATGCCAATTGATTATTATATTTCAAAGAATCCCTATTAAATATATTTATTGCCCTGAAGTGGAAATCTTTTGCTTTGGAATAATCTTGTTGTATATAAAAAATGTTGGCTTTATTTCCATAAACATAGGCTAGTAACGACAGGTTGGAATTTAATTTATATATTTCTTCAGCTTTATTATAACAGTTAATTGCATCATTGTATTTCCCCAATAATTTATTTATAATTCCAAGGTTTTGGTATGAATTGGCTAAAAAAGTACTATCTGTTTGTTGAATACTTTCATATAATAAAACTGCATTTTGTGTATAGTATAAGGCACTATCAAGTTTCCCGTTTTTTCCAAATGCTAAACCTTTGTTATAGAATAATTCTGCTTTTTCCAGTATTTTAATGTTTTCAAGACTGTCAGGGGTTTGATTAACAGCTTGTACATTTACCGAAATAAACAGGAATAATACGAAAAATAAATTTTTTAAATACATTATTTTCTTATTCTATACTTAATGGCATTTCTAAAAATTATTTTTTGAGTTTTTAGAGATTTCATTAATATATACTATAAAAATGCAAAAAAGTTTTAAAAAATGCAAAAAATAATTATCAGCAAATCAGTTACTTATCTAAATAAAATAAAAAAAGTTGAAAAAAAGTTGAAAACAGGGGGTCACCTTTTGGTGATTTTCGGAATATATAAGTGAGAGGACATTAAAGATAAAAATTAAATAAATTTTAAATTTTAAAAAAAAGGAACTATGAAAACATTAAAAAACATTTTTGGAATTAAAGAAACTAAAAAATCAATGAACAATTTTTTAAACAGTCTTGATACAAATGCAATGATAATTATAAAAGGTGGAGATGAACAAGATGAAGATTTATGGCCACCATCAACAAACGGCGGAAATTAAATTGCCCTCCCTTTCGATTCAAATATACGTTCTTAAAGTGTTGACCGACTCAATGTATATGCCCTGTCGAAGTATAATGTTGAGTTGGTCTTTTCTAACAAGACCTGAACTAATCTGCCAGTTGGCGGAGAGTTAAATAGATATGGTAAAGACGCAATGCATTGTGTCTCAAATAAGACAGTAAGGAGTTAAACTTGAAATTAAAAACTATGGATACAAACTTTGAAATGATTGAAAAATATATCGATGGAGAATTAGCAGGAAAGGCATTATTCAATTTTAAAGAATTACTTTCAACCGACAACGATATAAAGCGCGATTATAACCTGAGTATTGAAATCAATAACTCAATAATCGAAGATGATGTAATGGCGCTGAGAGAAACTATGGACTACATGTATGCGGAAGAATCTGAGGTTAAGAGAATACCGCCGGTATTTACTAAACGCAGACTCTACTATGCTGCGGCTTCAGCTGCTTTATTAATTGCAACAGGAGGATTGGTTCAGAGATTAGCAAAACCCGATTTGGATAATAGTGCAGTTTTTGCAAAGTATTATGCTCCTTATGATGTAACTGTTACTTATCGTTCCGGAAATACCGAAGTAGACAGATTATTGTTAAATGCACTCGAACGCTACGAAGAAAAAGACTATGAACAGGCATTAGTTCTTTTCGAAGAAGTTCTAGATACCAGGGAAAATGATATAGCTGTTAGCTTATATTCCGGTATTTCATACATAGAAGAGGAAAAATACCAGAAAGCCACAAAGTCATTTAACAATATTATTTCTCATAATGATAACTTGTTTATTGAGCAGGCAAAATGGTATTTGGCAATGTGTTATTTAAAAACTGAAAATACCCTTAAGGCCAAAAATGTATTAAATGAAATAATAAAAGATGAAAGTTATTACAGGGAACAGGCAGCTAAAGTATTAAAAGATCTCAAAAATTAACTGAGAGAAATTCATGCGAGATTCTATGAAAAACAATATAAAAACCATAAACGGCAAAATCGTGAGAGAAAATAAGAAAAAATATAACACTGAAAAAATTAGTTTTTTATCTCATATCTCGCATGGTATACGAACTCCGCTAAACTCAATCATGGGTTTTTCGAAATTGCTGGTTTTAAGGGAGGTAATTGATGAAAAGCAGAAAGAATATATTCGGGGTATTTTAAATGGGAGTAATTTATTACTACAGTTTGTAGATAATATTATGGATTTATCCCAATTTGAGGCGAACAACTATTCGTTAATAATAAAAAAATACGATATAAATCAGATTTTATGGGAATTTACTGAGGATTTTTACAATCGAAAAATTGAAAATAATGATACCGATATTAATTTGATGCTTGTGTGGGATACCAAGGTAAAGGATTTGAAAATTGAAACAGATTCAATGTTACTGAAAAAAGCTTTACGAAGAATTATTAACCTGGTATCTGTAAAATATCCTGTTGTAGAATTTGAATTGGGTTATCGTATAACTGAGAATAAATACTTGAATATATTTGTTCGTCCTGCAAAGGAAAAATTATCTACTAATGATTTTTTAACCGAACATCAGTTGTGTTCAATTGATGAAGATAATTCTTTCGACTATTTTAATTACAAAGTTCTATCCGGTTCAGTATCAATGCTGGGAGGTGAGCTGACTCTGGATTCTGAAAATCAGGAATTCTCTTTTGTTATTCCAATAAAACATGAAAGAAATAAAGGATTTAATATAATTTAAATTAAGAAATTATGAGTACTTATAATATTTATATACCTACAGAAAAGGGTAAAATGAAAATAGATTGTAGTCAGATACTCTATATTGAAACAAGCCTTCAATGTTCAAGACTTACGCTAATTAATAACGAAAAAATCGAGTTGTTATTAACCCTAAATGAAATAGAGCATTTATTATTCGACCAGGGATTTTTCAGGTTTAATAATAGATACCTGGTAAATCTTCGTCATGTTGAGGTAGTATTTCCTTCCGATGCCTCAAAAGTTGTATTAGAAAACGGTAAGGAAATATTTGTAAACTATAATAAGCAAGATGAATTATTCACGAGCTTAAAAAAAGTGTATGATCTTCAAGAGTTAGTATAAATTATTAAGTTAGGTTTGTTGTTATTAACCCCAGTGATACCATCTCCGAATGTTAATATTTGGAGATGGTATCTATTTGATATAATGCAAAAAAGTTTTTGTTAATTTTTAGAATAGTTATCTTTAAACAAAAAATGCCTTTCCCCTTTTTCAAACAACTCGACGCCATGGATTGCGGCCCTTCCTGCCTCAGGATGATTGCAAAACATTATGGTAAAAATTACTCTTTACAAACATTACGAGATAAAAGCTATATTACCCGCGAAGGTGTTTCGATGCTTGGGATAAGTGATGCTGCCGAAGCAATTGGATTCCGAAGTATGGGAGTAAGGATAACATTTGAGCAACTTTTAAACGAAACACCTTTACCATGTGTTGCACATTGGAATCAGAATCATTTTGTTGTTGTTTATAAAATAAAGAAACAGCGTAACGGGAAAATATTTGTGTATGTTTCAGATCCTGCTCGTGGATTAATAAAATTTACCAAAGAAGAGTTTTTATCGGGTTGGGCATCTACAAAAGAAGGAGGAGATGATAAAGGCCTTTGCTTATTGCTTGAAACCACACCTGATTTTTACAAGGCAGATGATGAAAAATTAAATAAATCGGGTTTTAAGTTTTTGTTTTCTTACCTGCGTCCTTTTAAAAAGATTATTACTCAATTATTCCTGGGATTATTATTAGGAAGTTTATTACAATTAATTTTTCCGTTTTTAACTCAGAGTATTGTCGATAAAGGTATAAATACACAGAATTTAGATTTTGTTACATTAATCATTATTGCCCAACTGGTTTTAATATTCTCACGTACAATTGTCGAGTTTATTCGCAGTTGGATATTGTTGCATTTGGGTACACGGATCAATATTTCTTTAATTTCTGATTTCCTGATTAAATTAATGAAACTACCGGTTTCTTTTTTTGATACCAAAATGATTGGGGACCTGATTCAGCGCATAGGAGATCATAAACGTATCGAAACCTTTTTAACATCATCAACTTTAAATATTTTATTTTCTTTTATCAATTTGATAATATTTGGAATTGTTTTGCTGATTTATAGCGTAAATATTTTCTTAATATTTCTTATAGGTAGTGTACTATATACAGTCTGGGTATATCTTTTTATGAAAAAGAGACGAGATTTGGACAATCGTAGATTTGCTCAAATGTCCGATAATCAGAGTAATGTTATTCAGCTTATAACCGGGATGCAGGAAATAAAACTGAATAACTGCGAAAAACAAAAACGCTGGGAATGGGAAAATATCCAAGTAAAGTTGTTTAAAGTTAATATGGCAAGTTTGTCGTTAAATCAGTATCAGCAGGCTGGAGGTGTTTTAATAAACGAAGTAAAGAACATAATTATCACATTTATCGCGGCAAAATCGGTTATCGATGGTAATATGACCCTGGGTATGATGCTGGCTGTACAGTATATTATTGGACAGATGAATAGTCCGATTAATCAAATGATTAGTTTCTTACAATCGACCCAGGATGCAAAGATAAGTTTAGAGCGTTTAGGTGAAATTCATAATAAGGAAAATGAAGAATCTGATGAAACTCCAAAAATCAGTATTTTACCGGAACATCGGGATTTAAATATCGATAAACTATTTTTTCAATACGAAGGGCCTCGCTCACCATTTGTTTTAGACGATGTGAATTTGAATATTCCGGAAAAGAAAATAACGGCAATTGTAGGAACCAGCGGAAGCGGTAAAACAACACTGATTAAATTATTACTCGGGTTCTATAATCCAACCAAAGGTAAAATTAATTTAGGTGATCTATACCTGGATAATGTAAGTAACCGCATGTGGCGAGACAAATGTGGCGTTGTAATGCAAGATGGTTTTATCTTTTCAGATTCTATAGCGAATAACATTGCTGTTTCAGATGAATATCCTGATCTTGAAAAATTATTAAATGCCGTTAAAGTTGCAAATATTCAGGAGTTTATAGAGTCATTGCCGTTAGGTTACAATACAAAAATAGGACAAAACGGAGTAGGAATGAGCCAGGGTCAAAAGCAGAGAATATTAATCGCGCGGGCTGTTTATAAAAATCCCGAGTTTATATTCTTCGATGAAGCTACCAATGCTCTTGATGCTAATAATGAACGAATTATAATGGAAAATCTCGATCAGTTTTTTAAAGGGAAAACGGTTATTGTAGTGGCTCACAGGTTAAGTACAGTAAAAAATGCCGACCAGATTGTTGTTTTGGAAAAAGGAAAAATAGTAGAAAAAGGAACACATGCTGAACTAACTAAAAAGAAGGGTGCGTATTATGAGTTGGTAAAGAATCAGTTGGAACTTGGTAGTTAAATAGAACGCAGATGACGCGGATTAAACAGATTGTCGCAAATTAAAATATAAAATTATGTTTCTTCATAAAGAGCTTTCTAATAAAATAATTAAAGCATTTTATAATGTTTATAATAATTTAGGCTATGGCTTTCTGGAAAAAGTCTATGAGAATGCCTTATTAATTGAATTGAAACAGTTAGGATTAGAATGTGAAAAACAGAAACCAATTAAGGTGAATTACAATAATATAATTGTAGGAGAATATTTTGCCGATATAATTGTTGAAAATAGAATAATACTGGAATTAAAGGTAGTTGAAAATATTTGCGAGGAACATGAGTTTCAGTTAATCAATTATTTAAAAGCAACAACAATAGAAATTGGTTTACTTCTTAACTTTGGTAAAGAACCTGAATTTAAGAGGAAGATCTTTACAAATAACAAAAAATCAGTGAAAATTAGTTAAATCTGTGTTATTAGTGTTCCATTATGAAAGAAGATACAATTGAATTAAGAAGCAATGAAGTACAAGAGATTCTTAGCAGGCCGCCAAAATGGATTGTAAGGTGGGGAATTACCATAATGTTTTTTGTTGTAGCTGTAATTATTGTTGGTAGTTGGTTTTTTAAATATCCTGATATTGTCTCAGCTCCAATTGTTTTAACCACTGAAAATCCTCCGGCTCCTGTTTTAGCAAAGACAACGGGTAAAATTCAAAATTTATTTGTTTCAGATAATGATTTAGTCTCAAAAAATCAAGTTGTAGGTGTAATCGAGAACCCCGGAAATTATGAATCGGTTGAGAGTTTAGCGAAAAATTTGAAGAAGTTTAAAAGTAATTTCAAATCAGGAGAAATAATTAATTTATCATACAAAACATATATCCTTGGTGAAATACAGGTTTATTATGCAAATTTTTTTAAAAATGTTGACGAATACAATAAAACCATTAAGTTAAATTATCATCAACGTAAAATAGAATTGTATAAAAAAGAGCTTAAGAAGTATGGCCTTTATCTGGCAAATTATAAGATTCAAAACGGAATATTAAAGGAAGGATATCAGTTAACAAAGAAACAGTTCAATCGCGATTCTGTTTTATACACACAGAATTTGTTATCAGAATCAGATTTCGAAAAATCAAAGTCAGAATTACTTTCTAAATCGTATAATTTAGAACAAAGCAATTTGTCTGTCACAAATGTTGAAATTCAAGTTGAACAATTGAATCAAAGTATTCTGGAATTGGAGTTACAACAAGAAAAGCAAATTTCAGATCAGGTTATTCTCATTTGGGAATCGTATGAAAATCTTCTTTCGGCAATTGATACATGGAAACACCATTATGTTCTTATTGCACCAACAAATGGAGTGGTTACTTTTAATCAGTTTTGGAATGAGAATCAAACTGTAAAATCCGGTGAAACGGTTTTGACAGTTATTCCTCAGGATGAGGGCGAAATGATTGGTAAAGTACAATTAATGTTTCAGGGTGCCGGAAAAGTTAAAGAAGGTCAATTGGTAAATATTCAATTTGCAAATTATCCATATATGGAATTTGGAATGGTTAAAGGAATAATAAAATCCATTTCACTAGCTCCAAATAATAATTATTATACAGCCGAAATAGAATTGCCTGAAGGATTAAGTACCTTTTATGGAATAGATTTAGAATTTAAACAGGAGATGCAAGGCACAGCAGAAATAATTACTGAAGATATCAGATTGCTAGAGAGAATTATAAGACCACTTCGGTATATTTTAAATAAAAATACTAAGTTTGGCGAGTTAAATGAAAGATAATTATGTTAAAGCATCCATCAGGTAATTACAATTTTTCAATAAAATCATATCATTCAGATCAAAATGGTAAATTAACTTTACCTGCGCTATTTCATTTTTTGCAAGAATGCGCATGGGATAATGCAAGGTTAAATGATTTTGGTTATGAGTTTTTAAAAAAAAGAGAATGCATTTTGGGTTTTGTCGCGTGTATTAGTTCAAATGGACGAATATCCCGAGTGGAAAGATGAAATTGAAATTAAAACCTGGCCAAAAGGTGCAGATGGATTTTTTGCACTTCGTGATTTTGAGATTTATTGTAAAGGGACGATTGTTGGCAGAGTTACAAGCTCGTGGTTAATTCTTGATAGGGATACAAAACGTCCTAGAAAACCTGAGGATTTTAATTTTGTTCATGAGGATTTCATTTCGAAAGCTGCGATTGAGAGAAAACTTGAAAAAGTTGTTTTCAAGGGTGAGCTTAATGAGTTAGAAAGAAGAAAAGTTTATTACAGTGATTTGGATGTAAATAAGCATGTAAATAATGCAACTTATGTACGGTGGATTTTAGATTCATGTTTTTCAGATGAAAATAAAGGTGTGATTTCGGAATTCGAAATTAATTTTATTTCTGAATTATATTTAAAGGATACGTTCACAATTCACAAAGCAGATAATGATAAAGAAAGTTATTACGTTATTAAGAATTCAAATGACAGGGAAGTAAGTAAGGCCAGAATTTTACATTAAAAAATCCGAAGTAATTACTTCGGATTTTTTGTTACTATTTAGAATGGCAAATCGTCAGGTTCGTTTTCCGGAGGTAAATTATCTAAGGATGGAGGAGGAGGCATATTCCCGTCATCAGAATTCTGATTTTGAACTTTTTCAATTCTCCAGGCATCCAAATTTGTAAAATAATTTACTTTACCGTCACGTTCCCATTTATTTCCACGAATATTGAAATTCACTTTAATTTCATCATTAAGCTCAATGTTATCCACAAGATTACATCTGTCTTGAGTTAGTTGAAATTTAATATGATCAGTAAATTCCATGCCGCCATTAGATTCCGTTTTTTCAATAACAAATTCACGTTTCTTAAAACGATCATTTACCTGAACCATATTATATTTTTCGATTAATTTACCTGCGATTTCAAAACTCATAATTATCTGGTTTAAATTTAAGTAATTGCTTAAGGTTTTGTATTTACGATTCTATATTTACGTTATCTGAATTATAAAATCATAAATTGATGTATCTTAATTAATAATTCTATTTTGACCTGTCTGTCCCGATAGTTATCGGGATAAACCTGACAGTGTCTAGTATTTTCAAATTAATAAAATTCTGTCAGGTTAATGTGATATACGACACTGAATAAAAAATCTATCTATTCTTCGTTAATGATTATTTTTTCTATAGTATCACCTTGACTGATATTATCAATTACCTCAAGACCTTCATAAACTTTTCCAAATACTGTGTGATTACGATCCAGGTGTTGCGTATTTTCACGACTATGGCAAATAAAAAATTGTGAACCGCCTGTATCTCTTCCGGCATGTGCCATTGAAAGAACTCCTTTATCGTGATATTGATTATCACCATCCAACTCACATTTAATTGTATATCCCGGTCCGCCCATTCCTGTACCATCAGGACAACCTCCTTGTATAACAAAATTAGGAATTACTCGATGAAATGTTAATCCATTATAAAAACCTTCTTTTGATAATTTTATAAAATTTTATACAGTACCGGGAGCATCTTTTTCAAAGAATTCAACCTTCATAGTACCCTTTTCTGTGATTATTTCAGCTTTTTTCATATTTTAAAAGATAAAAAAACAAGCGTTATATTTCAAACGCTTGTTACTAATTTTATAACTAATATTAATTTACTTTTTTCACTGGAGCTTCCGGAGCTTTTACTTCTAAAAGTTCAACTTCGAATATAATAGCCATGTTTGCTTGTACAGGAACAGGACCGCGAGTACCTCTTTGTCCATAAGCCAATTCTGTAGGAATATAAAACTTATATTTTGCACCTTCTTTCATTAACTGAAGTCCCTCAGTCCATCCCGGGATAACTCTGTTAAGTGGAAATTCAGCAGGTTCTCCTTTTTCAACTGAACTGTCAAATACTGTTCCGTCAATTAATGTACCGTGATAGTGACATTTTACTATATCAGTAGCAATTGGAGATTTTCCTGTTCCTTCTTCAATTATTTCGTATTGCAAACCACTCTCTGTTACTATAACACCATCATTCTTCTTATTTTCTTCTAAGAAGGTTTTTCCTTCTTCTAAGTTTTTAGTATTTTTTTCTTCTCTTACTTTTGTTAAATACTTTTGGATATAGGGTTTAATTTCTTCCTTACTTACTTTTAAATCTTTTTCTTCAAATGCATCCATTATTCCTTTTAAGAATACATCGTAATTAATTTCTTCAAATGAAGCATTTCTAAAACTATTTCCAATGTCTGCACCCAACATATAACTCAAGGAGTCAATGTCATTATCTAATTTAACGTTACCTGTCATTGTCTGACCACAAGATGATAGTATTATTACTGAACCGGCAATAAATAGTAATAAGTTTTTAATTTTCATAGTTTTTATTTTTTGAGATTATTAAATTTAAGATGAAGTGCAAATTTGCTAATTTTATTTGAGAAGGCAAAAGGAAGTGTTTTAAAAAAAGTTAAAATTTATATATTGCTTTATAGTTTTTCGGCTCTAAGGATATGTCTTTTGCCTGTTGGACCGGGTAATCTTGAAACTTTAAATCCTGCACTACGCAAATTGTTTTTAACTATGCCTTTACTGCTATATGTAGTTAAAATACCTTGCTTATTTAATGCTTCATAAATTTTTGCAAAATTCTCAGCACTCCACATTGCCGGTTGTTTATCCGGCGCAAAAGCATCAAAATAAATTATGTCATATTTGTTTGAGAAAATGTAATTGTTAAAATCTGAGTTTATTTTCAGGAAAGTAAAGTTTGAAGAAATTTTAACAATTTCGTTCCATTTGCAAGTATGCAGTTTGCTATAAACATCTTTTTGAGCAGCCGACAAAAATTCAGTATAGTTAAGTTGATTAATAATTTCTAAAGAAACAGGGAATAATTCAATGGCCGTATATTCAACCCTTAGGTTTCTTTTTATACTTTCAATATATGTTAATATGGTATTTAGCCCTGTTCCAAAACCTACTTCGAATATTTTGATCGATTTTAATTGACAATAGTTCAAACCTGTTTCGATGAATACATGTGTTGATTCACTACGAGCTCCATAAGTTGAATGGTAATGTTCTTTAAATTTGCCGGAAAAAAGTGTGTTGGATCCATCATCGGTTTTTATAATATTAGTCATTTTATAAATATAGATTTAATAAAAAATAATAACGATTTTTTAGCCTGAATTATTTTTACCGTAGTACAAGGCTGTAAACAAATAGAATAAAAGATACTCTGTGCAAGTATTAAAAAAACAATTCATATTGAAGCATCTTTTATTGATTATCGATTAATACAAAAGATAAAGAGATAAAAAGATGTGATAATCCTGTATGGTGTACACTATTTCAATGTGTTAATAATTAAATTTATATTGATTATAAATAAGATTCTGTTTTATCTATATGTACTCATTTTTTTAAAAAAGGCACTTATTGAATATCAATAAGTACCTTTTATGTGCTTTTTAACATTACTTGCTTTTTAAATTTATAATTAAGTATTTGCATTCTGAAAAACTAATTTAATAACTATCTATCTATTAACCTAAAATTAAAAAAATTATGAAATTTAAAAACTTATTGTGTTTTGCCGTAGTAGTAACATTTTTGTTTACTGCATGCAGCAAGGATGAAAATCAAATGATTACAAGTGACACAGAGAATCTTGTACTTAATGATGTAAAAAGTGGGGAAATTATTGAAGGCCAGTATGTTGTTGTTTTGAATGAAACTTCTATTAAAACTGCTAATGATGCAGGGTACACAGAGAAAGTAAATGCAGTAAAAGCATTTGCTGAATCTATGTTAAGAACTAAATCAATTTCAACATTTGAAGTGAAAAACGCTTATGCAGAAGTATTAAAAGGTTTTAGTGTAACAATGTCACAAGAAGATTTAGCATTATTGGAAAAAGACGAAAGGGTAAAATATATTCTTCCTGACAGAATGTATATAAGAGGCCGTGGTCCAGGTGGCGGTGGTGGTGGTAATGTTGATCCTCCAGCTCCGGTTGATGAGCAAATACCGTTTGGTATTGCAAGAGTAGGATATGGAAGTGGTGCTGGTAAAACTGCATGGATTATTGATACAGGTATAGATTTAGATCACCCTGATTTAAATGTTGACGCTGCTAGTGGTTACGATTTTATTAACAATGATGCTTATGGAGATGATGATAATGGTCATGGTTCTCACTGTGCCGGAACAGTTGCTGCAATTGATAATGAAATAGGTGTAGTTGGAGTTGCTGCAGGTGCAACTGTTGTTCCTGTAAAAGTTCTTGACCGACGTGGTAGTGGTGCATATTCTGTAATTATTGCAGGGATTGATTTTGTTGGGGCTAATGCAAGTCCGGGTGATGCTGCAAATATGAGTCTTGGTGGAGGTGTTTATCAAGCTATTGATGATGCTGTTTACGCAGCTTCTCAAAATGGTATTTATTTCTCTTTAGCTGCTGGAAATGAAAGTGATGATGCAAATAATCATTCTCCTGCCAGAGTTAACGGACCGAATATTTGGACTGTTTCTGCTATGGATATTAACGATAATTGGGCTTATTTTTCAAACTATGGTAATCCACCTGTTGATTTTTGTGAACCTGGTGTAAATGTTTATTCAACATATAAAGATGGTGGATATACGACCATGAGTGGAACATCTATGGCTGCTCCACACATGTGTGGTATTTTACTTATGACAAATGGAAATCCTGTAACTGATGGTTACGTTAATGGAGATCCAGACGGAGATGCTGATCCGATAGGAGCAATATAAAATTTTGATTATGATTTTGAAAGGCTGCACTTTGTGCGGCCTTTTTAATGTTAGTATAATTTATTTAGTCATTAAAATTTGTTGAGTTATTGAACTATTATGTGCAAATGTTGTTGTAACATATGAAAAAATAAATAGACACATTAAATTTTATGGCAAGCTATTCAATAAAGGAGTTAGAAAATTTATCGGGGATAAAAGCTCATACCATTAGAATTTGGGAAAAACGTTATGGTATTATTAAACCGGCACGTACCGATACAAATATTAGATACTATTGCGATAATGATTTAAAAAGGTTATTAAATATTGCAATACTCAACAGATATGGTATGCGTATTTCTGATATTTCAAAATTATCTGATTCGGAGTTAACTGAAAAAGTAATTAATGTTTCTTCTGATTCATCGAATGCGGAAAGTAATATTGAAAACTTAATTGTTGCAATGGTTGAAATGGATGAGTATAAATTCAACAGAATACTCTCGCGATACATTATGCACGAAGGGTTTGAAAATTCAGTTATAAGAGTGATCTTCCCGTTTTTTGAGAAGATTGGTTTGTTATGGCAAACAGGATCTATTAATCCTGCTCATGAACATTTTGTGTCAAATTTATTCAGGCAAAAATTGATGGTTGCGATAGATAATATTGTTGTTACTGAGAGTCAGACAGCTAAAAAGTTTCTGTTATTTTTGCCAGAAGCTGAATATCACGAGTTAGCGTTATTGTTTTACAATTATTTAATTAAAAAATCAGGTAAAATTGTTTATTATTTAGGAAGTTCTGTACCATTTGAAGATGTTGTAGAAACCAGTAAAATGGTTAATCCTGATTTTCTTTTCACATCCTTAACTTCTTCGTTGAATAAAAAAGAAGTAATTGAATATTTAAATAAGCTGTCACAAACCTTTCCTTTCCAAAAGATATTTGTAACAGGACTACAGATAAAAGAAAATTTTACAGAATTACCGTCAAATGTTCTGAAAGTATCATCACCACTAGATCTTGTAGAAACATTAAAAAACCCGCAATCTTCTTAGAATCATTCTAAATAGTGTACTCTGCTTGAGTTTAAGCAGGATTTTTTGTTTAATCAAGTGTTAGTTTAATAACACAAACATTAAACAAAAAAATGTACCTTAATCGTAATTTAGAAGAATAAGGTAAAAAGGTAGCACAATGCTTAAATAGCATGCTTTTAGCTGTTGTTCTTATTTAGAATAGCTGTTGTTATTGGGATTTGAGGCATTCGGAAATTTGCTTTTTGACCTTTCAGTGTTGTATATTTGTTTAAGAATTATTTAAAAACGTACAACTATGACAGCAATAGAATTTAATCATCAACTTATAGGTTTAGAAACTAAACTTTCGAGATTTGCAATGAGTTTGACCTACAACAGAGAGGCAGCCCAGGATCTTTTGCAGGAAACATATTTAAAAGCTTTATCTCACAGAGATAAGTTTGTAGGTTATACTAATTTAAAGGCTTGGGCCTTTACAATTATGAAAAATACTTTTATTAATAATTATCGCAAACAACAAAAGGAAAATACTCATAACGATACAACAAATAATTTATATTTTTTGAATTTATCAAAGGAGCTTTCTCCGACAAGACCTGATAAGGAGTATACAACTTACGAAATTACAAAAGAAATAGATAATTTGCCTGATGAATTTAAAGAACCGTTTACAATGTTTTTATCTGGTTACAAGTATAAAGAAATTGCAGATGGGTTAAATTTGAAAATAGGTACGGTAAAAAGTAGAATTTTCTTTACACGAAAAAAATTAATGGAAAGTTTAAAGGATTTTAAATAACAGATACTCGCCTGCGGGTTTATCTGCTGTTTTACCTGCCGTTTTACCTGCCGTAGGCATGGAGGTATGGAGGCATAAGCAGGAGTAATTTAGTTAAATATTATATTCTCAAAGAGCTTTTTGGAACTTAAACCAATTCTTCTTCAAAATGCGGTCCTGTTTAAAATGGGATGGTATTTTGAAGATTAGAATGGTTAATGCCGATGCAATTTCAAAAGAGTATTTGGAATCTGATATGGATGAACAAATACAACAATTTGAAATGCAATCGGTATTAAACAGAACCAAAAAGTTTTTTTATTTTTAGAATAATATTATGAATCAATAGATTTAAGAAATTCGTTCAATATATCTTTTGCCTTATTATTATCTTTTTCAGAAACGTATAAATGCGTTTCAATACCATAAAATCCACCACCAAAACCGGCTGCTTTTCCAGAACTCATTTCGTTTTTAATAAGTGACGCAATTTGATTATCCTCTAGAAATTCTTTTAAAATGCTGGTATCAATTTCCGAACCGGTAAATAATAGCACTAAATCGTTTTGATTTGTCATATTCTTAAATTTAAGTTGTATTAGCTAATAAATGAAAAGATACCAATTTTTATCATAATTTAATTATAAAAGGTAACAATATTTTTGTCATAATTTAAGTATCAATATTTTTAACATTTAATAGTTCCAATTTATCCATGTTCAGTGCTGTTAAAGTTCCTAGCTTTTCCCTATTTGTAAAAACACAACCCGAATCAATGTTAAATACATTATTAGCTTTATTTAAAATTTGGGATTTTACTTGACCGAATGGCACAGGAGTATGACCATGAATTATTTTCTTCGTTTTTGTAATTTTCGAATTATATTCTTCTTCTCTTGTCCACAGCATCGTTTCAAAGTCGGTGAATGGATTTTTAAGTTTAAAGTTAAATCCTGCGTGAACAATATAATAATCACTAAGCTCGATAAAATAGGGTAATGAAGTAAGAAAATGAAAATATTTTTCAGGTATTAAATATTTTACAGTTTTATTTAAATCGGCCATAGCATTAAAACTTCTTATGGTATGTTCGGCTCCGTTAAAGCTCCAGTTTGAGTCTGTAATTTTTTGATTATGCGTATATGCATGTATCAGCATTTGTTCATGGTTTCCGCGAATAGTATTAATTCTTAATCCATTGTCTTTTAATTCTAAAATATAATCAATTACGGCTTTTGAATTTGGTCCACGATCAATAAAATCTCCAACAAAATAAAGCTCAGGATGTTTATGAATTAAACATATTTGACGAATAAGTTCTTTGAGAGTTTTAATACATCCATGTATGTCGCCAATACAATACCTCATTTCCTGAAATTTTTAATAATACCAATTATTCATCATAGTGTCGTATAAAGTACATATTAAATTGACATTTGTCAAGAGTATATAAAATTAAAATAGCGGAATTAATAAAAAAAACAGCAATTCGCTTATAGCGATAATGCTGTTTTCTACTTTTAAAAGTAAAATTTAAAATTAGTGATATAAATATCGTTTAATTTTTTTTGTTGCAGTTTTTGTAAAAGGGGTTATTTGTGGAACAACAGAGTGTATTCTCGAAAATTTATTTACTCTTGCGTTAACATAATCTTGTAACTCAGTCTTTAATTCTTCGCCTTTTTTCCTGGCATAATCAACAGCTTCTTCTTTAAAATGTTGAAATTGTTTTTCCAGTTCTTCGTAATTGAAATGTACTAATGCAACTAACTTTCCTTTCTTTTCAATAACGATTGATTCCAGAACGTATCTGAAATTATTTATAACAGATTCAATTTCTTCAGGGTAAATATTTTCGCCACTGGCGCCTACAATCATATTTTTAATTCTCCCCTTGAGAAACAAGAAATTATCTTTGTCAAAATAACCAAGATCTCCGGTTTTTAACCAGCCATCATGAGTTAAAACGTCTTTAGTTAGTTCCGGTTCCTTATAATATCCTTTCATGATATTATCACCTTTGGCCCATACTTCGCCTTCCCCAGTTTTAGGATTAGCATTATTGATTTTAATTTCAATGCCTTCCATTACCGGTCCAATTGCTCTAAACTTTGAAATTTTCGGGTTTGATCCTGAAAGCAACGGGGCAGATTCTGTTAATCCATATCCTATGGCATAGGGGAATTTAGCTTCTCTTAAAAACTTTTCAACCACAGGGTCGAGCGCTGCACCTCCAATACCAAAGAATTCTAATTTACCACCAAATGTTTCTAATAATTTTTTGCCTGCTAACTTATTTAAGGCTTTTCTTACAAACGATAATTTATATAAGATAGCCAGGATTTTGCTATTTGTGAATTTAGGTAAAACCTGATTTCTATATATTTTTTCTATTACCATTGGCACACTAAAAATATGTGTAGGTTTTACTTTTTGCATTGCCGGTATTAGCGCATTTGGCGTAGGAGGTTTTTCAAGATAATATACCGATGCTCCTTGCAAAATAGGGACTATTAATCCTAAAGTGTTTTCATAAGAATGCGATAATGGCAATATTGAAAGAAAACGATGTCGTGATTTTACGTGTTCAACTGAAAGACTCTGTACAGCATCAAAAACAATGTTTTTGTGTGTTAACATTACACCTTTTGATTTTCCTGTAGTTCCAGATGTATATATGATAGATGCCAGATCAGATTCTTCGACTATGAAGTTATTCTTATAATTGATGTTTGCTGTTGTTGACTTAGCTTTCACTATTTCAAAATCATCGGTATAAATGATTGTTTCAAGCATATTAACAGGCAAATGTTCAATTTTAGGATACATTAATTTAGAAACAAAAATTGCTTTGGCTTCGGAATGTTCTATTATATTCTGAATCTCATTTTCATGAAAATCAGGTAATAGAGGAACAGCAATAGCTCCAATGGATGTAACGGCAAAAAAGGCAACTCCCCAGTTAGGCATGTTTCTGCTTAAAATAGCTACTTTGTCTCCTTTTGTAATTCCCTGGCCGACAAGTAATTTTTTAATTTTTTCTATTTCGGAGTTAAGATCGTTATATGTAAGCGATTCTTCATTTACATACGATAAAGCTATATTTTCACCATATAGTTTAAAGCTGTTTTGCAGTAAAGATGGTAATGTTTGATTTTCTGGTTTATTCATAGTTTCTTAATATGAAGTAAGTTAAAATCTTAAGGTTGTGAATGCTTTTTTATTCACATATTTAGATGATTAAGTATTGTCAAAAGTAGTATTTAATATTATTAAAGGAAATTATATGTTAATTAAATATCAACAATCATCATTCAAAAATGTTTATTCTGTTATAATGGTTTAGCATGAATACTGATTACTAAAGCAATGGTCAAAGTTAGTTTTGTGTAGAACTGATGTTTCCAAAAAATAAATAAAAACACCGTAGATTTTGGTCCAAACTCCTGCCGGCAAGGTGATTCGGGATACGAAATATAAAACATAATAATTTTAACCGGTTACTAGTGATTTTTTATGATGCAGGTAAAGTGGAAATGATTTTGTAATCTACAGAATTATAATTATTGAGTAATATAGTGGTGTCCAGATAGGAGTCAGTTTAATTGAAAAACTTTATATATATTTCTATATAAATAAATTGATTTGATTATTTTTGACTTTAATTAAATGAATTGAAAATGGAAAATATAAAAGCATTTCAAGACTATTATCCTGATCACTTAAGCCACTGCTATGGTTGTGGAAACCTAAATGAACATGGATATCAAATAAAAACTGTTTGGGATGGTGATGAAACTTTAAGTACATTCACTCCTAAGCCATACCACACTGCTATTCCTGGTTTTGTATATGGTGGTTTAATTGCTTCTCTGATTGATTGTCATGGTACAGGATCGGCAGCGGCTGCCATGTATAAAAAAGAAAACAGGGAGATGGATACAGAACCCTCATTCAGGTTTCTAACCGGCACGTTAAATGTAAAATACTTAAAACCGACTCCTATTGATTGCACTTTGCAGATTAGAGGGAGAATTAGAGAAATTAATGGAAGAAAGGTTACTGTTGATGTGGAGGTATTTGCTAATAATATTGTAACTGCAACAGGAGAGGTTGTAACAATTCAGGTTCCGGATAAATATATTAAAGAAATAATAAAAAGTGGTGCTTCGTAAAGAAACACCACTTCAGATTTATTATTGAGTCATATCTTTAGTAAACACGCACATCTTCATCTCCATGTAATACAGCAAGCCCTTTCAGGGCTAATGTTTGTATATCATCAGATCCCGGATATACAGAAACAGGCGCTATATCTTCAACTCTTTCTAATATTTTACGAACAAACCATGAGCTATGAGCAATTGATCCTGTAATTAATATGGCATCTACTTTTCCTCCTAAGACTGCATACATAGAGCCAATAGTTTTAGAAACCTGGTATGCCATAGCTTCAAATATAAATGCAGCTTCTTTATCACCTTCCTCAACTCTTTTGTTAATCTCTAAACCGCTAAAAGTTCCAAAATGAGCATGCAAACCACCTTCCATGCTTACTTTTTTCAACAACTCTTCTTTGGTATACTTTCCACTAAAACACAGTCTGATTAGATCTCCTGTAGGCAAACTACCAGCTCTCATAGGAGAAAACGGGCCATCACCATCGTATCCCATATTTGAATCGATAACACATCCTTTTTGGTGTGCACCAATGGTTATTCCAGATCCTAAATGAGCAACAATTAAATTCAGATCTTCATATTCTTTATGTATGGATTTTGCATAATGATGTGCGATATATTTTTGATTTAGTGCATGAAAAATAGATTTTCTTTTTAGTTCAGGCAAACCTGTAACCTTTGCAAGATCATTATACTCATCAACAACTACCGGATCAGCAACGAAAGCATTTGCATTTGGTAGCTCATCAACAATACTTCCTGAAATTAATCCTCCCAAATTGACCACATCTGTGCCCTGAATTGAATTAGCAAGATCCTGTTTTACTTTATCAGTAATAAGATAAACGCCTGATTTTACAGGTTTAAGCAAGCCACCTCTACTAATCACAAGTCTGATTTTTTCGAAATCGATATCATTATCTTTCAATTCTTTTATTATTGCATCTTTTCTATAATTTGCCTGGTCTTCGATCTTTGAAAATTTTCGCAAATCTTCTTCAGGATGTATTATTTTTTTTAAAAACACAAGGTTTTTATTATTGTAAATTCCAATTTTAGTAAAAGGAATTCTGGGATTAATGACAAGAATTAAATTTTCTGCTGAATAATCTATTTTGTAATTCATACTTAGAGTTTTATAGAGTTATTGAATTTGTTCAAAAATGATTCTATTTAATTTATTTCAAAATACACTGAAAGATTTAAATATCAAAAATATATTTCTAAGGTTTCAAATGTATTTACATATTTCTTCTGTACTGGCCTCCTACTTCGTACAAAGCATTTGTAATTTGTCCAATAGAACAATATTTTGTTACTTCCATCAGATATTCGAAAGTGTTTTTATTATCAAGAACCGCTTGTTTGAGATCTGTTAATTTCTTCTTAGAGATATTAACATTTGCCTTATGTAAGTTTTTTAAATTTTCGATTTGATAATTTTTCTCTTTCTCAGTTGCTCTTATTACTTCTTTTGGAACTATAGTTGGTGAACCCTGAGATGATAAAAATGTATTCACTCCCATGATAGGAAGTTCGCCACTGTGTTTAAGAGACTCATAATAAAGAGATTCGTCCTGGATTTTACCTCTCTGATACATTGACTCCATTGCACCTAAAACACCTCCACGATCTGTAAGTCTGTCAAATTCCAGTAATACAGCTTCTTCCACAAGCTCTGTTAATTCTTCAATGATAAAAGATCCTTGTAAAGGATTCTGGTTTTTTGCCAATCCAAATTCATGATTAATTATCATTTGAATAGCCATTGCTCGCCTGACAGATTCTTCTGTAGGAGTGGTAATAGCCTCATCATATGCATTTGTATGTAATGAGTTACAATTATCGTAGATTCCTGAAAGTGCCTGAAGAGAGGTTCTAATATCATTAAATTCGATTTCCTGCGAATGTAAAGACCTTCCGGAAGTTTGAATGTGGTATTTAAGTTTTTGAGATAAAGAGTTGGCTTTATATTTATTTTTCATTGCTTTTGACCATATTATTCTGGCTACTCTCCCAATCACAGAATATTCAGGATCCAGACCATTAGAAAAGAAAAATGATAAGCTAGGCGCAAAATCATCTATTTTCATGCCCCGGGATAGATAATACTCGACAAATGTGAAACCATTAGCCAGGGTAAAAGCAAGTTGAGTAATAGGGTTAGCTCCGGCTTCAGCCATATGATAACCAGAAATGGATACCGAATAGAAATTCTTAACATCCTTATCAATAAAATACTCCTGAATATCACCCATCATTTTTAGAGCAAAATCAGTTGAGAAGATACATGTATTTTGTGCCTGATCCTCTTTTAAAATATCAGCCTGAATTGTTCCTCTCACTTTTTGTAAAGTATTTTCCTTTATTTTGTTGTAAACCTCTTTAGGCAATACCTGATCGCCGGTTACTCCTAGTAGAAATAAACCTAGTCCGTTATTCGTATCAGGTAAATTACCTTGATATTCAGGAAGATTTACCCCCTTCTCTTTGTATATTTTCTTAATCTGTTTTTGTACTTTTTCTTCCAGCCCGTGTTCAATTATGTACTTTTCGCAATTTTGATCAATTGCTGTATTCATGAAATAACCTACCATAAAGGGAGCTGGTCCATTAATTGTCATCGAAACTGACGTGTAAGGATCAAGAAGATCGAAACCTGAATAAAGTTTCTTTGCATCATCTAAACAAGCCACTGAAACACCGGAATTGCCAATTTTTCCTAAAATATCAGGACGAATATCAGGATTTGCTCCATAAAGGGTAACGGAATCATAGGCTGTAGATAAACGTTTTGCTTTTTGTCCTTTTGAAAGATAATGGAATCTTTTATTGGTTCGTTCAGGTCCTCCTTCTCCGGCAAACATTCTTGTTGGATCTTCCGATTCGCGTTTAAAGGGAAATACACCTGCCGCATATGGAAACTCTCCGGGCACATTTTCTTTTAAATTCCACTTTAAAATGTCACCCCAGGAAGAATAGGAGGGAAGAGCAATTTTAGGTATCTTAGATTGAGATAATGACTTAATATGTGTTTCTACTTTAATTGATTTTCCTCTTACCTCGTATGTGTAAAATTCATCCTTATATTTTTTCTTTTTGCTTTCCCAGTTCTCAATTATCTTAATATTTTCGTTGCCAAGGTCATTTTTCAATGATGCAATTCTATTCTTTATCTGCTCTGAAAATCCGTTGTCATTTCCAATTTCTTCCTCTGAAGTAACCAAAGCTTGCCATCGGTTTGCTATTTTTGCCTGATCATCAATATATTTATTATAAGTTCTTATGGTATCAGCAATTTCTGAAAGATATCTTACTTTGCTAGATGGTACAACTTGCTCTTTATTATGGCTAATTCGTAATGAATAATTTGTTTCAGGAAAATTGAATCCTGTTTTTGCACTCACTATTTTCATCAACTTCTCAAACAGAATATTTACTCCCTCGTTATTGTATTGTGAGGCAATTGTTCCAAAAACAGGCATCTCATCAACAGGAGTTTCAAATAATAAATTACTCCTTTGATATTGTTTTTTTACATCGCGTAAAGCATCCAAAGCTCCTTGTTTATCAAACTTATTTAATGCTATAATATCAGCATAATCAAGCATTGCTATTTTTTCCAGTTGAGATGCTGCTCCATAATCCGGTGTCATAACATAAAAATACACATCGCTCTGATCAATAATTTCTGTATCAGATTGCCCAATACCAGATGATTCTAGAATAATTATATCAAAATTTGCATATTTAAGAATATCAATTGCATCTTTAACATGAGCAGATAAAGCCAGATTTTGTTGTCGCGTTGCCAGCGAACGCATATATATATTAGAATGATTAATAGAATTCATCCTAATTCTGTCACCCAATAAAGCACCGCCACTTTTCCTTTTTGATGGATCAACGGATACTATTCCAATAGTCAGGTCGGGATATAAATCCAGAAATCGCCTGATGATTTCATCAACGATAGAAGATTTTCCAGCTCCACCTGTCCCGGTAATTCCAATTACCGGAGTATTCGAATCAACAATATCTTTTCTAATACTATCCAGATAATCTTTGGCTTGCTCAGAGTAATTTTCTGCTTTTGTGATCAACGATGCTATTTCATATTGATCCTTAGATTTTATTTTTTCAAGTTTAATTTCCTTAGATCCAAGAGGATAATCCGACTTTTGCATCAAGTCATTAATCATACCCTGCAAACCCATTTTTCTTCCATCATCAGGAGAATAGATGCCTGCAATGCCATATCTTTTTAATTCGTCATTTTCTTCAGGTAAAATAACACCTCCGCCACCACCAAAAATTTTTATATGTTCACAACCTTTTTCGCGCAACAGATCGAACATATATTTATAAAATTCCATATGGCCACCCTGATATGAAGTAAGGGCAATAGCATGTGCATCTTCTTGTATGGCACAGTTTATAATTTCATCAACAGATTTATTGTGGCCAAGATGTATAACCTCACCGCCGGTTGATTGAATAATTCTTCGAATAATATTAATTGTAGCATCGTGCCCGTCAAAAAGTGATGTAGCGGTAATGATTCTAATATTATTTGATGTTTTATATACTTCGGATTGAATCATGCAAAAAAAGTTTTATCTTTATTAATTGAAATACTAAATTTATAAAAAAGTTGATGTAAAAATATTATGTGGAAATTTGTCACTTACTTGCAAAAAATGATAAATGTCTGACACAATTGCATTTAACTACTTTCTCTTTCTCTCATTTTTACTTGTCCATAATAGCTCTGGAAATTACGATTTTCTGAATTTCTGATGTGCCTTCATAAATTTGGGTAAGTTTGGCATCACGCATTAATCTTTCTACGTGGTATTCTTTAACATATCCATATCCTCCAAAAATCTGGACTGCTTCAGTGGTTACTTTCATGGCCATTTCTGCACAATATAATTTTGCCATTGCACTTGCGGTACCATAAGGCTTATCATTATCTTTAAGCCAGGCAGCTTTTAGACATAAAAATCGTGCAGCTTCGATCTCTGTAGCCATATCTGCTAATTTAAATGCTATGGCCTGATGATGGATAATTTCTTTTCCGAAAGCCTTTCTTTCTTGTGAATATTTCAAAGCTAACTCATATGCCCCGGATGCAAGCCCCAATGCTTGTGCTGCTATTCCAAGTCTCCCGCCTTCAAGCGTTTTCATGGCAAATTTAAATCCAAAACCATCTTCTCCAATGCGGTCTTCTTTGGGTACTTTAACATCAGTAAACATAACTGAATGTGTATCTGAGCTTCTCATTCCCATTTTATCTTCGTGTGGGCCAAGACTTATTCCCTCTGCATGTCGGTCAATAATTAGTGCATTTATTCCTTTGTGCCCTTTTTCAGGATCTGTTTGAACGATTACAATATAAGTTGAAGCTGAATTCCCGTTTGTTATCCAATTCTTAGTTCCATTAACAAGATAATAATCACCCTTGTCAACAGCCATGGTTCGCTGCATTGTGGCATCAGAACCTGCTTCCGGTTCAGATAATAGGAATGCACCAATTTTTTCTCCTAGAGCTAGTGGCTTTAAATACTTCTCTTTTTGTTCTTCGGTACCATATTTTTCCAGACCGTAACATACTAGGGAATTATTAACAGACATAATAACTGCAACCGAAGAATCGACTTTTGATATCTCCTCCATTGCTAAAACATAAGAGATAGTATCCATGCCTGTTCCATCATATTTTGGATCAACTAGCATTCCAAGAAATCCTAATTCGGCCAGTTTCTTAACGTGTTGAGTAGGAAATTCTGCTTTAGTATCTCTCTCAATTACATCTAATATCAATTCTCTTTGAGCAAAATCTCTTGCTGATTGTTGAGCCATTAATTGCTCTTCTGTGTATTCAAAGTTCATTATTTTGTAGTTTAGGTTTATATGAATATTTATGGGTATTAATTTTGTTTCTATAGTTGCAACTTAATGAACTCCAGTAACAGCACACTAAGCTATAAATCCTCCGGTTGTAATCATCTGAGTTGAAATGATATTTTTTGTTAACCGAATTTATAAATATAGATATCAAATATAACAAAAAATAATTCAAAAAATGTAGCTTGTAAAAAGTAGTAGAAATTTGTTTATTCATGTTAAATTCCAAATACTCCATTGAAATTGTATCGGCATTTGTTTATATCCCGAATTGTACACCTTAAATGATGGATTAAGATGCATTAAAATGAATTACGAGAAACTTCAATTTCTTATAAAAGCATTATAAATAGTAGATTTTGTGCTGTTTTGTACTTTGTAGTAGTGGAGCTTGGGTCATTGGTTATTTCAACACCTTTTACGATTGTTCGAATTAGTTGCTCTAAATCTGTTCTGTAAGTATGTTCTCTTGATATTCCTGTTTTGAATCTTTTGTTAAGGGAATCGATATATTCTTGGATAGTCATTTTGTTTGTTTTACAAGGTAATTATTATTCTATCTCCAATTTAAAGTTACTTAGAAATTGTTTAAATAATACATCAACATTCATGTTTGGAATTCCTAAATCTTTAAACATCTGTTTATTTGGGAGATCATTTTTTACTACATCGACAAAGTTTTGCATATCTACTTTAATTAAATCAGGAGTTTTTGAAAAAAGTTCAACCTGTTTTGGGAATTCTTTATTTTCCGGATTCAAGAAGCGATAATACTTTCGTTTATCTTCACTTTTTTCTTTACGTTCGTAATCAGCTTCCTTAATAAATGCCCAAAACTGTTTAACAAATTCTGGTTTTAAAGCTTCTACAATCAGAATCATATCAATATCCTTAGTCGCTCTTGGTGTAAATCCCGCATCTTCCAAAATAATATCACATGCAGTATCACCAATAATGATATAACTATCAGAAACATCCTTAAAATATTCTCTAAACTTATCTATTCCTATTACCATATATTTTCAATTATTTGTTCCAATGCCATTTCAATTCGTTCATCCTGATTATCTCTAAAACATAAATAAAGAGACAGTGGATCAACAAATTCACCTTTAGTTAGTAAGCTTGGATCATACAACCATTCTTCAATGCAAATATTTCCTTCATAGCTATTGATCTTCTTTAAATTTGCTCCTTCAATAAATTTTAAGAAACCAGGTCTAACAGCATAATATTCCACAGCTTCATCGTTAAGATCGCTATAATGTGCTAGTGCATTTATGTTTGTCTTGTATATATTTTCGTCACCTACCCAACCAGTATAATAACTACTTCTTTTGACAGGACTCATCATCATAGATTCTGTTTCATTCCATAATTCTTTATTATTTTTTTCAAAGCGTAAATACTTTTCTTTAGTACCTTCTAACTTGCAAATTCCTGCATTATGAAGAAAATAAGCTGCCCGAGTAATCGTCATAGGATTGTAATGTAACTTTTCTGCAATACCTTTAAAGTTTATTCCTTCCAAAGATTCAACCTGCATATTGTAAAGTAAAAGACATTGAGCAGCCGGCTGCATTATTGTTGGTATTTCACTTTGAGCCGCAGCATATTCTTTAAAATCTATCAATAAATGTGGTATATACATTTGTTTCCCGGGAATTATGAACGGAACTTTCTTTTCCACTAATCTTAACCGGTTATATGCTTCAACAGGTCTGATTACTGCAATCACAATAGCATTAAAAGCTTCTTGAGCAAGATCAAGATGTTTTCTAATCTTATTTGTTGTAAATTCATCCTGCACAACCATTAGAATTACATCTCTGTCAAAGAAGGTTGTCTTTTTAAACTTATAAGTATTAACCATAAAAAATGGCAGGCCCTTTAATTTATTAGGGCTTATATCTTTTATTTCAATATTTACACCTAAAGTTTCGTATATATACTTTTTAATATTATTCATAATTGACTGTATATAAAAATAATATCACGTATTTTGCACAATATCATTGCTTATGATATCATGCAAATATAATGATATTATACTGAAAAACAAAACAAAACAAAATTTGCTAACATTTTAGCAATTAATTGTCGCATTCTGTTTAAATAATTGATGTTCATTATACTTAACGTAACCCAGTTGGTTGGTTATTAATTTAGTTTTATCGATAGTGAAGTCGGGAACATTTTGATGGTGATGTCCGAAGATCCAATAATTGATATTCGATTTTTCGATAAGATCATATAGTTCTACTGCAAAGGCACTGCTTAAAACATTTCCTTTGTATTTTTCAGGATAATTTAAAAAGCTTGGTGCGTGATGAGAAACGACAATTGTCTTTTTCTGCCCGTTTTGTTTTAATTCCTGTTCAATAAATCGGATACATTCCTGGTGCAATTGGTTATAATGAAAAGGAGTAAAAAGCTCTTTCTTATGTTTTATTACTTGAAAATCAGACATGCTTTGTTGAATAATCCATTGATTTGCAGGATCTATCTTTGACCAAAGAGTAGAGAATATAAGCTTTAGATTATTATGCTTTACAGATGTATTATTAACCAGGAAAACATTGGTCCTGATTTTCTCATTTATTGTACCATCTTTTTGAGTAATATCGTAATAATAATATTCATGGTTTCCAGGGACCCAATAAGTATATTCAAAATGATCTGATAGAAAATTGAAAAAATCCTTATGATTATTCATTACTATAAAAGGAACAATATCGCCTGCCAAAACCAAAATGTCTCCTTTGGCCTGTAAAGGATTTGATTTTAGGAATTCATTGTTTTCAGAAAATTCCAAATGCAAATCAGAACAATATTGAACTTTCATACCAGTTTCGTTAATTTTCTAATACTGTAAAAACAGCCATAACAAATATAATATAGGTTTAGTAAAATTTCTAGAACATTACCATTATTCGGTAATAATCACGAAAAAATACTTAAACCAAACTATTGGTAATAGTTTGAAAATAGAATTACTCAATTAAATAAATCAATTCATGTAAATGGAGATTTCTTCTTACATCCAAATGATGGATTTACATCAATAATTAATATTATTGATAATTCAAAAACTAAAAATATATTTTATGAATTAGTAAATACGGGTTATGAGTGGGATGATAAAAAAGAAGATTATTGGAATGGGAAAGCCTACTTGTTTAAAGATTCTAAATGGTATAATGTATTTTAGGACAAACTATGATTAATTGGACATTTAATGAGCTAAAATACTATGCGGAGTTTGTTAAGTTAACTAACTATAAATTCTTTGATTATTTTACTTCATTGTCCGATGAAGAAGATGAACAAGAAATGGTTTCAGTTTTATTAAAATTAATGATTTATAATAAGAAAATAGTTGTTTACAAAACTTTCACTAGGGAAGTGGTTGATGTAATTGATTTTAGGGAGTTTGATTCAACCCCAACTGGTTGTTCCTGGGTGCCGCCTAACTTTGTTAAGGTGAAAGAATATCTTGCTTTTGTAGATTCCCTTGAATTAGACGAAGAAACGGGGGAGATGAAGTTAAATATGTAATTATATCCGATCTGGTATAATTCTTGTTATAAATGTATTTAATACTAACCTTTTGCTCTTGAAAAAGCGATACTTTTAAGTTCTTGCTCTGCTTTTGAAATTCCGTATTTCGTAGCAATTTTTCTCCAATCTTGAACAGACTTCTTTACTTCTTTTATTATTTCTTCTGCCTTTTCTTGTGTTAATCTAAAATATTCATGCACTTCCATGGCAAGGTCAAGATCAAGAGCATTGTCATTTTCAGATATATTCAATTTTAAACCAGATCCATTTTCATTAGGGTTTATATCGTAAGCAGGAGATAAAAGCCACCCTTTATCGGAGAGTATAAAACCATGATTTCGTAGATGATCATCGGTATTAGAAACACAAATACTAAAAACGATTCTTCTCCATAATTCTTCTAGATCTTCATTCACATTAGCTCCATTATTGCTAATAAACTCTACTAATTCAAGGTAACTAGCTCCATCACTATGGTCTTGTCCATCGATATAACCTAACATGGTCATAGCAGATGCAAAATGAATTCGTTCATTTTTCTCCTTTCTATCAAATCGTTTGGTAAGAAAAGTATAGTAATTAGAAGAAAACTTTTGTGCCATGGATTCCGCCATGTTAATACCGGCTTTTAATGCTAATTCATAAGTAACCATTTCCCAACCACCAACATCTCCTATATCACTACGGCTTGGAAATTTAGCAATCCATAAGCTTCCATCTTTATTAATAACACTTGCTTTTGGTCTTGCACCGCCCAACGAAGAACCAGGAGCAATTAGCATGCTTAACCATTTGAAATATTCAGGATCGTCTGTAACATCATCATCTTCCAGTTTTAAACTGATTTGCTCCAATTCTCTGAGTGATGTCCATGGAGGACTAGCTAATTCTTTATTATCATTTAAAAATGGTTCATCTTCTTCTAATTTAAATCTTAAAGCTCCCATTCTGTGACCATCATAAACGCCAAGCAAATAATCTGTTTCAAATAAAGTTTGTTCTGTTCGTTTTTCAATTCTAGCCAAGGCCGCTTCTCTTCTTCTCATTAATAAACGTCCCCATCGATCAGGAGATGAATCTAGGAATATTCCAAAGTTTGATTTTTCATCATCATTCAAATAATGTAAGCCCGAATATAATTGTAGTGCAGGGTCAAGTAGGAAAGCATTTTCTGACTTTAACCATTCTTCAGTATATTCAAATGAGAAGATCTCTTTTCCTCTTAATCTTTCAGAATATAAAAATCCAATTAAAAAAGGAGTGTCAATTTCCTGCCAATCTGCATAAACACATATTTTTCTTTTACTCATTATTTGTTCGTTTTGGGGCTCGTCTTTGTGTCTTAATTTTGGCATCTTGTAATTTTCTTCCCAATACATCATCCTTTGCTAAAAGTAGAAAATCTTTTTCTAATCCTAATACCTGTAATACAGAAAAGTAAGAACCAATACTAACTGTTGGAGATCCTTTTTCAATAGCATATAAAGTTGTTCTGCTCATATTTGCTCTTTCAGCAACTTGTTCAGTACTTAATTTTCTTCTTAATCTTGCTAATCGAATATTTTCGCCAAGTTCTAAAAGTATTCGTTTCGATTTTGGTAATAAAACATTTTTTCTTCTTGCCATAACGTTCAGTATTTTGCACAAATATACATAATTTTGTTCATTATATTGAACATTAACAATATATTTCTTTATATTTTGGGTTAGAATTAAATACATTTTTTTTATAGTACTCAGAAATTTAAAATATAATAGTAAGATTAATTTATACTTTAAGATCAATTTTGTACTGCTTTGTACTCATTTTGTACTGACTTAATATTCTTTTGAAAAGTTACCCTTATATATTTTCTCAAATTCTGTGAACGTAGGAGGTTTATTAAACTTAAAAAAGTCTAATAAGATTTGTTCAGCTCTTGAAATAGAGTCTCTTAATTGAATATTGATTATTTGAGATTTTGGGACAGTTTCTTTAACCTTAAATTTGTTCTTTTTTAGGTCTTCTTTAACAATAAAAATTCCCAAAGAATAGTATTTAGATTTTCTATTAATTGTTAACCGAAGATTAACCGGACTTGTTCCATTTTTTCGAACATAGCCTTCTCTTAAAATTAGTTTTACTGATGCATTCATAAGTTATTTTTTTATGTTAAACATTTGTAAAACAAATATGAAAAATAACTTAAAAACTAACCTAATAAAAGCATCAAAGAATTGTTATAAATAGTTGATTAAGAAACGTTTTGAGGCTTTTGATTTCAAAACGTTTCAATTAAAAGTGGAGCTGGCGGGAGTCGAAATTAATATATATAGGGCACAAAATCAGGCTTATGCAAGCCAGAATTTAATTAGGGTGTCCGAATAGGTGTCTATAAATTTTATGTTATTTTTGTAAATATTCCTTTCAAAATGAATTGATTTGATTAATTTTGACTTGGATTAAATGATTATGATATGAAAAAGGTAAAAGCGTTTACTTTAACAGAACTGTTGGTTGTTTTAATTATAATAGGAATACTGGTTCTATTAGCAATACCTAATTTAATGCCTCTAATATCAAGAGCCAGAAGTACGGAAGCTAAATTGCAGTTGGATCACTTACATATGCTTGAGAAAAGTTATTTCTATATGTACTCAAGGTATTCTGAGGATTTTGAGGAAATCGGATACGCACACGAAAAGTTAGTTTCAGAGGGAGGTACAGCGAATTATATCATTGAGGTTGTTGAAGCATCGGTTAATAGTTTTAAAGCCAAAGCAACTGCAATTGTTGACTTCGACGGAGATGGAACATTTAATGTTTGGGAAATTGATCAGGATAAGAACTTACGTGAAGTAGTGAAGGATTAATTTATGCTTTATATTAAAATTGTATTACTTATAGTACTTCTAATTATTTTATACCAGGATTTTCGCTTTCAAGCTGTATCCTGGATTTTTTTTCTTATTGGATTTGTACTTACAATGTGGATCTCTGTAAAAGTAGATTACCTGCCAGATATTTTCTTGAATGTGGTAATTAATACCTTGTTTGTGTTGTTTCAACTGTGCATTATCTATCTATTTACTTGGATTAAATATAAACAACGAAAAAACATCTTTAAATCCGTTTTTGGATTCGGTGATTTATTATTCCTTATAATGATAATTCCGCTTTTCTCACCCTTAAATTTTATAGTGTTTTTTATTGCTTCGATTATATTTTCTTTATTAGTTTATTCAATTATTAACTGGCTAAGAATTTATAAAAAGCAAAGAGTTCCTCTTGCTGGTTTGCAATCTCTTTTTTTGTTGGTAGTTATAATTTCTCAGATTTTTATTAAGTTTAGTCTTTATAACGATTATATAATTTTAGAACACATTATTAGGAAATTATGATTAGAGATGGATTTATAGAAATTTCAACTGAACTTCAGCAGATAATTACTGCTGAGCAGGCATGGCACTATAATATCGTTCCAAAACATTCTGAGAATAACCAGATAGAATTTTATATAGATGATTCAAAATATTCTGATCAGATTTCCGACGAATTAGAATTGCTTTTTGGCAAAACGATCAAACTTGAAAAGGTCGATTCAAATATTATACAAAAATCTTTAGGAAAATATTATCGAAAAAAGAAAACTTCGAAAAGTTCGAGAGCAGATGTTTTTATTCCTAAATCAGATGATTTTTTAATAAACCTGATCTCAGAAGCCGATGATATAGGAAGCTCTGATATTCATATTGAGACATACGAAGATAGATGCCGGGTTCGAATGCGTATTGATGGTAAACTTATTGAACGTTATGTATTGAATAAAGAGGATTACCCGTCTATTATCAATAAAATAAAAATTAAGGCCAACCTGGATATTGCAGAAAAAAGATTACCTCAGGACGGACGAATATTTTTTCACGATGGAGACCAAAAATTTGATATTCGTGTTTCGGTTTTGCCAACACTATACGGCGAAAAAGTAGTAATGCGTTTGTTAAGCAAAGATGCAACCGATATTGATATTGAATTGCTGG
This sequence comes from Bacteroidales bacterium, assembly GCA_030611105.1. Lineage (GTDB taxonomy): Bacteria > Bacteroidota > Bacteroidia > Bacteroidales > UBA12077 > UBA12077. The sequence goes on along the minus strand of JAUWQL010000002.1, from coordinate 19,810 downwards.
GAATGAATACAGAGCAATTGAGAAATTATTCCGAAGGAATTAAGAAACCTCATGGCATTATTTTAATTAGTGGGCCAACAGGATCGGGAAAAACAACTACATTGTACGCTACTTTAAAAATTTTAAATAAGGAACATTCAAATATTGTGACTATTGAGGATCCTATTGAATATACCTTGGAAGGAATAAACCAGGTACAGTTGAAAGAAAGTATAGGATTAACTTTTGCAAGTGCACTGAGAACATTTTTACGCCAGGATCCTGATGTTATTATGCTAGGTGAGATTCGAGATGGCGAAACAGCAAAAATGGCTGTTCGTGCGGCACTCACTGGCCATTTAGTTTTATCTACTATACATACTAATTCTGCCTGGGGTACAATATCACGATTAAACGATATGGGAGTTCCTCCTTTTCTGGTAGCAAGTACATTAAATTTATCGGTTGCACAACGATTGGTGCGTTTACTCTGCCCCGTTTGTAAAGAAAAACAGGAATTTAATAACATGCTATACCCACGAAATTATAAACCACCACAACAAGTTAAGGTGCATTATTTAGCAAAAGGATGCGAAGAATGCTTCTATACAGGTTATAAAGGCCGAAAAGCGGTATATGAAATTATTCCTATTGATCATGAATTAGCCGAAACAATAAAAGCACAAAATATTGATGAACATGAAGTTATTGGCGAGAGCAATTTTAAAACACTTTCCGATTCTGCTTTTGAATTGTTTAAAGACGGGCAAACTTCCATTGAAGAAATTTACTCCATTTTGATAAACTCCTAAATTTTAAATTATTTAGAACTAATATGAATTAGCGAATTTCAACACCTTTATTGCTTAAATAAAGACACTTAGATCCGAAATTCTTTTTTACGTTAAATTTTGAAATTATCTTTTCAACAAAATTGATTTTTTTGTTGAAAACTCACGTTTATCTTTTAAACAGTATGTTTTAAAATTTTGGAATGTTAATATCTTTATTTCTTAATTATTAGTCTACTACGGTTATTTGCGAAAGTGAAAACTCAAAATTTGTTTATGAAATTTCCAAAATTATGATTGTGTTATAAAACATACTATATTATATAGCCTCAAAAGTTAATCGTTATAATTTAGATTTCGTTTTGAAAATTTATAATTTATTATTGATATGAGAATTATTACAAAAATCAGCATTTATTTAAGTATTTTTTTACTTTGTCATATTAGTTTGTTTGCACAGGAAGTTGGAGAGTTCAATTCTGTATACGAGGTAAATAATTTTGTTGAAGTTCCACCTTCACCTGATGCGGCTGCTCTTGGTAAGTATGGAGATGTGCCAGTTAGTTTATATACAGGAACACCGTCGATAAATATTCCCATTTGGGAAGCTAAAAGTAAAAAACTTAGCTTGCCTGTTTCACTCTCATATCACGCAGGCGGGTTTAAGGTTGATGAAATTTCCAGCTGGGTTGGATTAGGTTGGTCATTAAATGCGGGAGGAGTTGTTGCAAGAACTATGAGAGGTTTCCCTGATGAAAGAGATAATGGATATTTTGATATAAGTCCATATATTTCAAATACTGGCTATACAGGCTATGGGGAATGGGCTGAGAAGGAATTTTATTGGGAAGCTGCCAAGGGGAATATCGATACAGAACCTGATGTTTTTAATTTTAATTTTAATGGTTATTCTGGTAAATTTGTTATTCAAAAAAACGCAGGTATCTATGTTGTTAAATTAACTTCTGAACAGAATCTGAAAGTTGATGTTACAATAGATGAAGGCGAGCCTGTTTCTTATTGGGCTCCGCAAACTTCTAGTAGTGAGCATTGTAATTGGGTGCCTGTCTTTACAGGAGGAATAGGAGTATTACCAACATGGATTAAAGTTTGTGATGAGAATACTACTTCTGAATGTGTTTTGCAGACGTTTCATCCTGAAAGAAGTATAAAAGATTTTACTATAACAATACCGGATGGGACTAAATATTATTTCAGTAGAACAGAAGTAACTAATAATATTAGTGGATCTAGTGAAGTTACGAGTCGTTCTGAAATACGCTATGTATCGGCATGGTATTTAACAAAAATAACAAGTCCTTTTGAAGAAGATGAAATAAATATTACTTATTATGATGAGATTGACTTATTTGCACCTTGTGAAAGTGAATTCCAAGTTAACCCTCTCGAAATTTATGATAATAGCATCACAGAGACTGCATATACATTACAAACAAGTTCCACTAGCGGTTGCAGTGAATTAGATAATAACAAACGAACTAGTGTGACTACGATCGTTTCATATAAAATTCATGAAATAATTACAGATAATCAAATTATTGAATTTATACCTAGTACTGAACCTCGAAGTGATTTGATGGATGGTTCAGGATCTTATTTGAAGGCAATCCATATAAGGGATAGAAGGACAGATACAGAAATTAAAAGATTTAAATTAGGACATAGTTATTTTCAAAGTGGAGTTCTTACTTATTATGGAAATTACAGGTTAAAGTTAGATTCAATTAAAGAATACTCTGGCGATGAAAGCCTATCTCTTCCAGCATATAAATTTTCATATAATAGTAATTTACCTTCTCGTGGATCTTATAATCAAGATCATTGGGGATATTATAATGGTGCTAACAATACGACTACTTTTATCCCAGAAGATATAGATGCATTCCAAGAAGGGGCAGATCGAGAAGCTCACAATTCGTATAGTACTTGTGGATTGATAAATAGAATTGATTACCCAACTGGTGGATATACAAGATTTATATTCGAAGGACATGATTATTACGATGAAACAATCCCCGCAGAAAATATTAATGTAGATGCATTTCTTGAGTTTACTCCTGATGATGATGAAATTGTTACATATAGGAATATTGATTTTAACCAAAATGGCTACATGGATTTTAGTTTATCACCGCTAATTGGTTGGGATGAGTTTGAGAATCCTATTGTAGCTGTAGTTGAACCAATTACAGTTTTAACAGGGGATCCACACCATAATGTAGCTGAATTTACATATATAACTGATAATGGCAGAAATTCCTACACCTATAATGAGAATAATTTCACTGTGGATGAAGGCGAACCGGATGGTTTGTTGATTAAACAATTAATACTTGGTCAAGGTTGGTATAGGATTTCATTAAAACGTGAAGGTTGGGATAATGGATCAAATTTTTCATCAAATTTATTACTAAGCTATAAAAAATATGGATTTAACAGCATAGTAAATTCTGACGCCGGAGGTGCACGTATAAAGCAAATATCCAATTATAGTAGTGAAAACATAATTGTTAGTCAAAAGAATTATGAATATACACAACTGCTTGATGATGCCAAGTCGAGTGGATTCTTAGCTTCAGGCAAACCACATTATGATGGTATCCTTTACAATGATTTTATAAATAAATATCTTGGTTTGGAAGAATGCAAATATTATACTCGCAACTCAGGGAGTTATTGTCCACTAGGAAATACGCAAGGAAGCCATATTGGATATTCCACAGTAACAGAATATTTGTCATCGTCTGAGGATAATGGAAAAACAATATATGAATTTTTATCACCTAAAGAATATAGAGATTACAGATATAATATGAATCCATATCCACCAATTGAAAGTGAAGATTGGAAAAGAGGCCATTTAATTAAACAAACAGTTTTAGATAGTAGTAATAAGAAAGTAGTTACAACTATTAATATTTATGATTTAATTGAAAATACTGATTTTTTTGCTTTAAAAGCGGGTTTTGAAAGAATATCATGCTTAGCGGATGAATGGGAAGATTCTACCAAATATTTTATTGATCATCGTACATATGAGATAAAAGGAGGGATTGGACTCCTTAGCTTAGCAAATACAATAAAAAACCTAAATGGTTATGATGTTACAGAGTCTAAAACGTTTTTATACGATTCTAAAAATCAACTTAAGATCGAAACTAAAAAAATAGGGAATTTTAGTTTGGGTGAAGAAGAAACATTACAAAATAATTACTATTACCCTTATGATTTAAGTGGTAGTTTATATAGTGCTCTATTTTCTAAGAATATAATAAATGAAAAAGTAGAAGTAGAGACTTTCAAAGGTAATACAAAAATAAAGGGTTCTTTAAGTTCTTATAAGTTAGGTCAAAATGATATTATTTCGAAAGATACAATCTTTAATTATGAGAATGGAGCTTATAAAGGAAGAGTAGTTTTTGACAGATATGATGAATACGGGAACATCATTCAGCTTCATAAAATAAATGATATGTTTGTATCCTACATATGGGGTTACAACAGCACACTACCAGTTGCCAGAATCGAAAATTGCACATACAATGAAATACAAGCAGCAATAGGTCAAACAGAGTTAAATAAATTGAAATTAAACACTTTAAGTGACCAAGAAATAAGAGATAAAATAAATGTGCTGCGTGATAGTTTACCTTCAGCAAATGTTACAACTTATACTTATGATCTCTTAACTGGGATGACCTCCCAATCCGATCCGAACGGTAAAATTACACATTACGAATACGATGGATTGGGCAGATTAACTAATGTTAGAGATAATGATACTAATTTATTAAAGGAATATGAGTATTATTATCAAACAGACAATGAACCTATTGAGATTTCAGGTACAATTCAATTAGATGCAACTGGTCTTGAAGGAGTTATAGTAGGATTAAGCAATGGTGTTTCTACTGTATCAGATGATACTGGAGGATTTTCATTATTAGCCGATAGGTCTTTTAACGGTAGTATAAGTTTCGAGAAAGAAGGTTATGATATTGCAACATTAAATATTTCGGAATTAGGTGAGGATCTTAACTTAGATATTATTAATGCGAGTCGTATATCCTACACTATCTCCGGGTATGTATTTGATCGATATGATCAGCCTGTTGTACATCGAATTGAAAATATAGATGATTACACTAACACAGATGTGAATGGATATTACGAATTTAATGTAGAGTATGGTACTTCCGTATTAATTTCAATATATGCACCGACTTATCTGGTTACTTCTTTGAATAAACCTTTTTCACAGTATGAATTTTTTAATATACAACAGAATTATACAAATCAGAATTTTACATTATTCAAGCCGATTATCAGTGGTAGAGTTATTGATTCAAATGGAGATCCTGTTATTGATGCAGAAGTAAACGCAATAATGGAATATGATTTTAATCATGAAGCATTTGTTTATGCTCGAACAAATACAGATGATCAGGGTAACTTCGATTTGGAAGTATACTATAATTGGAGTTATGTTAATTCAAACATTACAATTAATAAAAATAGTTTTGAGGACTTAACTATAACTGTCGATCCAAATGTAATTACTGATGTTACTATAGGTGATATAGTATTACAAAGGACTCCTCTGAGTATAAGTGGTGTTATTAAAGATATAAATAATAACAACATTGAAGGTGTACTAGTTACAACTAATTCCGGACAAAGTGTTACAACTACAGCATCCGGAGCATATTCTTTTACAGTCGATTATGATTGGAATGGTACTGTTTCTGTTTCTCATCCTGCATATACTTTTGCAAATTCAGAATTCACATATTCTAATCAAATCTCTGATGTTATTCAAAATTATAACGGTACTATAAAAAACTATGAAATTTCCGGAAAAGTAAAAGACGAGTCTGGGGTTGGACTTTCAGGAGCAGAAGTTTCAATTACAGGGCAGAGTTCAATAACAACTACATCAACAGGTTTATACTCATTTACAGTAAATCATGGCTGGACAGGAACTATATCAGTATCTAAAACCGGATATAGTTTTACAACATCATTGCACAATTATGATTCTCCTGGAGTTATTTTGGATCAGCCAAACCAAGATTTCACAGGAACAATAAATACCTATGTTATATCAGGAACAATTCATGATTATCATCCTGTTGGAATATCAGGCGTTACTGTAAAATTATCTGATAATAGTGATTCTTTTGTAACCGGTTCTGACGGTATTTATACTTTAACAGCAGAATATGGTTGGAATGGATATGTAGAGGTATCAAAAACAGGTTATACTTTTGAGAAAGATAATTGTATCGAGTTATGTTCTGTTTTTTCAATCAATAACTTAGATCAAATTTATAACAATATTGATTTTGAAGGAACAAAATTGACTTACGCAATTAGTGGAACCATTAATGGGATAGATGATATTGTAGAAAATGTGCAAGTAACATTTTCTGATTTAAGTAGTACTAATCCTTCTTCAAATGGAGTATTTAGTAAAAATGTTGATTATAATTGGTCTGGTCGGGTAACGCCTATATTTGAAGGTTATGACTTCAATCCAATATATACCGATTATTCAGAAGTCGTTTCTATGCAACGAATAGTAAATTATACTGCGACCCTAAAAACATACAAAGTATCTGGACATATAAAGAAAGATGGTGTTGGTTTATCAGGAGTAAGTGTAGCATATAGTGGTCTTGGATCTGTAACAACAAATAGTTCCGGATACTATGAAAAAACAGTGGATTATGGTTGGGAAGGGAGTATTACACCTTCCAAAACAGGTTATACATTTTCTCCAGGCTCAATCCCAATTAGTTCTACTACATCTGTTAAATCAAATCAAAATTTTGATGGCACTATTAATACTTATACAATTTCAGGAACAATTCGTGATTATCACCCTATAGGAATATCAGGAGTTACAGTAAAATTGTCCGATAACAGCGATTCTTTTGTTACCGGTTCTGATGGTACATACACCCTGACAGCAGAATATGGTTGGAGTGGTACAATCTCTGTATCAAAATACGGATATGAATTTGAACGCAAATGCGTTGACCCTAATTTCTGCTTACCATTTGAAGTAAATAATATAAATACCAACTACTCTAATATTAATTTTGAAGGGACTAAGATTTATAAAACAATTTCTGGAAGAATATCATATAATGGTTCTGCATTATCTAATGTAAAATTAACATTTGAAGGATTAAGCGATGTTTATACTAATTCTTCAGGCAATTATACGAAGAGTGTAGCATATGGTTGGTCAGGTAAAGTTACACCATCAAAAACAGGCTATAATTTTTCACCAGAATATATAAATTATTCAAACGTGATAGTAGCTAAATCATTTCAAAATTATACTGCAACTTTAAAAACTTATAAGGTTTCAGGTTACATAACAAAAGATGGTTCAGCATTATCTTCAGTAAGTGTTTCTTTTAGCGGTTTAGGAACAGTTACAACTAATAGCTCAGGTTATTATTATAAATATGTTAATTACAATTGGAATGGCACGATAACACCAAGCAAGACTGGTTACACTTTTTCTCCCAGTTCTATTAGTCCTGGTAGTATAACATATACAAAATCAAATCAAAATTTTACTGCAACCCTAAAAACTTATACTATTACAGGATATGTTAAAGATGACGATGGAAATGCTATTTCTGGAGCAAGCCTGTCAATGAGTACAGGTGGAACAAAAACTTCTTCATCTACAGGTTATTATTCTTTTAGTGTGAATCATGGATGGACCGGATCTATTTCTGTTTCTAAAACTGGTTACACATTCTCAACATCAACAAGAAATTATAGTTCTGCTGTAGTTGCTAATAAAAGTAACCAAAACTTCGTAGGAGAGGTTATAATGATTCCAATAAGTGGGAGAATTTATAGTTATAGTCCATGGTTAGGTGAATTTGGTATTGGAGATGTTATTATGACAGATGCTAAAGGTTCTGAAACAGGAACATATACAGCTATCACAAATTCTGAAGGATATTATACAGTTTATGTTCCTTATGGATGGAATGGTTCAATATATCCTTATCCATATGGAGACTATAGTCCAAAATACTACTCATATAGCAATGTAACGCAGGCTATAAGTAATAAAAATTATGAAAAAGAAGGACTAGTAAGACTATAATCAATATTATGAAAAAGGAATCATTAAATAAAGAGGGAAAAACAGTATCTCATATTCAGTTTTGTTCAAGATAAACTCAAAGTAAGATGAAAAATCTATTAAATATATCAGTTTTTTGCATGCTTTTCTTATATATTGGAGTAAGTAGTGCAATATCTCAGAATACCCAAAACTTTATCATCGAAAAAGTTTATACTTCGGGTACTACAGTACCAACAACTGGAATAAATGATAAAAGCATCTCGGTAAGTTATTTCGATGGCCTAGGTCGCCCCATTCAAAGTATTCAGGTAGGAGCTAGCCCTGATGGTAAGGATATGATTCAACATGTTGAATACGATGAATATGGCCGCGAGTCGAAGAAGTTTTTGCCATATGTTTCCGAAGCAGCAGGCGGGTTTTTCAGAGAGTTAGCAGAAAACGAGCAGGATGCATTTTATCAGAGTGAGTTTAAAGCTACAGAAACTGTTGAACCATGGGCTGTTATTGAGTTCGAAGAATCACCACTAAACCGTGTGTTGCAGCAGGGTGCTCCTGGAACAGTTTGGCAACCCGTAAAAAGCAGCGATGAAGATAATGCGGTTCATTTTGCTTACCAAACCAACGAAGGTGAAGTTAAGCTATTTGAAGTTGATGAAAACAATAACTTAATTGCAAAGCCAAATTATGATCCTGCAACTTTATATAAAACAGGAACACGGGATGAAAATGGTGTTTGGACTTACGAGTTTAAAAATGTGCTGGGGCAAGTTTTATTAAAAGTTTCCGATCCGTCAGCTGACGGATTAAATCTTCAAACTTATTATGTTTATGACGATTATGGATTATTACGTTATGTAATTCCACCTAAAGCAGTTGAGGTAATTAGCACTCAAACAACAGGAACAATAGATGCAAATACCATAAATAACTTATGTTATTACTACGAGTACGATGGCCGCAGGCGGATGACACAGAAGAAACTCCCTGGCGCACAACCTGTTTACCTTGTCCACGACAATCGCGACCGAATTGTTTTAACACAGGACGGGAACTTATGCGATGCGAATAAATGGATGTTTACCAAATACGATGTATTAAATCGTCCTGTATTGACAGGTATTTATGCTTACGGAAGTACAATTAGTCAAACTACAATGCAGGATACTGTAAATAGCCAGATGGATATTTTCTACGAAGAAATACCTGTAGGTACTGATTATGATAATGCTGATTTTGGATATACTAACCAATCGTTTCCACAACTGGATGCTAACGATGAAATATTAACAGTTACTTACTACGATAATTACAATTTCGATGAAAACCCTATAGGTACATTCGATAATGTTCGTGATTATGCAGAATCTATTGACAATGATGATTATCTTGTTTCGGAAATTAACTATGCAGTAAAAGGTTTGGTAACCGGAACCTTGACTAAAGTGTTGGGAACCGAAGATCGTTATTTATTATCTGTAAACCTTTACGACGACAAATACCGGGTTTTAAGGGCATACGCCGAGAATTATTTGGGTGGCGATGACCTGTTTCTAAGTAAATACGATTTTGTAGGTACAGTTTTAAAAACAAAACAAATTCATGTAAAGAATGCAGGAGCAACATCAGTTGAAATAAATCAAGAATTCGATTACGATCATGCATTCAGGTTAACAGAAGTGCATCATCAGGTGGGCACAAACCCTGAAGTGCTGATGGCTGCTATGGAATACAATGAACTCGGGCAGCTTATTAAAAAGAAATTACATGAATCTGCTTCCGGAAACTTTTTGCAGGAAATAGATTACGAGTATAATATACGTGGATGGCTTACAAGTATCAACAATCCAGATAACCTACAACAAACAGGTGAGCCAAAAGATATGTTTGCAATGCAGTTGCATTATAACGATATTCTGCCAACCCTTAATGACGAAGCAGATCGGCAGTTTAACGGCAATATCTCGGCTATGAAATGGCAAACAGCTTATAACACGGGAATTCGTGGTTACGGCTTCAAGTACGATGCTATTAACCGCTTGTCAAAAGCTAATTACGGCGAAAAGTCCGGTACGTGGGCAGATTTAAGCAAATATGATGTTCCCGGAATATCTTATGATGCTAACGGAAATATCTTGACACTTATAAGAGAAGGGCAAAACAGTACAATAGACGATTTAACTTTCTATTACAACGGTAACCAGTTAATTGCTAAGAATGATGTTATTAGCGGGCAATTGGAAGATGATTTTACAGACAATGGCAGTGTTGTTGTACCGGACGTAAACGATATAAATACGCACGAGTACTTATATGATGCAAATGGCAGCATGTTTATTGATGATAATAAAGGAATTGTTAATATTGAGTATAATTATTTGAATTTACCTGCAATAGTTGATCTTGGCAGCGGAAACCGTTTAGAGTTTACTTATAATGCAGCAGGCGTTAAATTAAGGAAACAAGTGTATGAATCCGGTAGTTTGATTTCTGACAGGCATTATGTAGGAAATTTTGAATATAATGAAGGCGAGTTGGAGCTGATCCACACCGATGAAGGAAGGATAACCATTCCTGACAGTGAATACCGTTATGAATATTACTTACAAGACCATTTGGGCAATAACCGTGTAATGTTTACCGATGATGGAACAGGTACAGCCGAAATATTGCAGGAGGCACACTATTATCCGTTTGGAATGACTTTAGCAGGATTGAATTACAGTACAGGACTACCCACAAAATATTTATATAATGGTAAAGAGAGACAGGACGAATTTGGATTAATGTGGGACGATTATGGTGCTCGCTTTAAGATGGATGAAAGGTGGGGAGTGATAGATAATAAAGCAGAGAAGTATTATTCTATTTCGCCTTATGTATATGCAGTTAATAACCCTATCCGTTTTATTGACCCTGATGGAAATGATATTGTAGATGCAAATAAGAATGTAATTTATTCAAATAAAACTGGTTGGTCAAAAAATGCCTCAGTGGGAGCAATGAAAATTGGAAATGCAATGATGTCAACTCCGACAGGAACCAAACAATTTAATAATTTAGTAAATGCTGACTATGGTATACAACTTGTTCTTAGTCCAGATGTAGACCCTACAGCATTAGGAAGAACTAAATTGCCAATTAAAAATCGTGAAACAGGGACGGCAGAATTTAACCCGGACGGAAATGGAATAATTACTATTTTTGAAGGCACAATTGCTCAAGACCAAAACTCAGGTGGAGAATATTCAACATACACTATGGACGAAGCTATAGGTGCTGTTGCTTCTCATGAAGCAATACATGCAACTGATCCAGATAATATAAAATTATCAGAACAAATAGCAAGTTTTATGGGATTTTATATGGGTGAAGAGTTAAGTGACCAACGAGAAGTTGAAGCGAATAAGACTGAGGAACAAGTTAAAACAGAAGCAAAAGAACATCGATTAGAAAGGCTTGATTCAAAAACAACGACTATTAATACGACTATTAATCTGGAATTAAGATAATTAAAAATGAAAATAAAACTATTAATAACAATACTAGCATCTTTCTATACATTAGCATCACATTCCCAAAATGATGCTATTCAGGTGTATAAAGATTATACAGTATTTAAAGGTGATACTTTAAATCAATATAATGATAGTGGTCAAAGGTTTGGTAAATGGCTTTTCTTTACGCCACTTAATACATATGAATTAATGTCTGTAGATAAAGATACAGAATATACAAACCCACATATAATTATAAGTGATTCAGTAACTATTTATGATTCAGATTATATAATTGATGCAGTAGGGTTTTACAAGAATGGAAATAAAGATAGGTTATGGAGCTATTATTATAGCAATGGTAAGTTGCAAAAGGAAATATTCTTTAATAATGGTGAAATAGCTAAGGATTTTATTGTTTATTATGAAGATGGTAATATTATGATGAATGTTAAAAAAACAGAATGCTGTACTTTTACGATATTGCAATATTCAAATAAAGGAGAATTAGTTAAGGAACGTACTATTTGTAAGGAAGAAATCGAGAAATTATTTCCTGCGAATTAGATAAAAACTCAATTGCCGAGCTCAAAACGAATGAAAACGAAATTAATTTTCTGGATATAAGGAAAGAGAACAAAATAGAGAATGAACCCAGCTTGAGAGAGGCTGGGTTTTGTTTTTACTCAAATATTATTTTTAGTACCCTAGAAGAAAGTTTGGTCACATATATTGAGAGAGGAATAAAAAATAGTAATCCAACCGAAAGGTCAAAAACGGGTAGTGGTTCAGATAATAATTTAAGAATGCCACTCCATATCATTGGAAGAGAAATAAATATAAGAAATGAAAAAACAGACCAAGAATCAGGAATACTTCTCGCAGTCATAAAACGGTAAATTAACACTACGATATAAATAAAAGCGACTAAAGCAGGGATTATTGCAGCTAAAGCGAAATATTTATTATACGGTAGTAGAAAGGGTATTGAAATAAGTTGTTCTTTATATATGATAAAGCCATTATCTAAAAGGTACTTCATAAAAGTAAATATGATCCCAATTATCGTAGAAGCATAAATAAAAAACTTCAATTTTTCGTTAATATTCTTCCAAGGCATATGATAACCGATTTTATAGAGCAGCAATATTTTTATTAAAGAAGTCTTTAAATTTGTTTTTAGTAAGCATTGTATCAATAATATTAAAGATAGTTTTCTTGTCCTTTTCGTCCAGTTCCTGAATTAATTTAACCTGTTCAATTAATCCTTTATCTTCAATAGTAACTTCTTTAGGTATGTCATTTTCAAGATGTACAATCTGGTCAATGGTTAAACCGTATAGATTGGCTAGTTTATCGAGAATCTCAACAGATGCTTCAACAATGCCCTTTTCAATTTTATTATAGTGTGCAGGTTTTAAACCTATTTCTGCAGCAACTTGCTTTTGAAGAAATCCCTTTTCTTCTCTTAGCTTCTTTATATTCTCTGCAAGCTTCATTGTGTAGATTATTGATGTTATAGCACAAAAATAGCCAATAAAGATAATTTTATCAACTATATATCCTTTTTGTAAACATTAAGTTGCTTGTATGGAGATTTATATTTTAATTTGTAATATCCAAATCAGATAAAAATATTTTTAAGCTATGGAAATCACAGAAATAAAGCAGCGATTAAGTATCGAAACCGTTTTGAAATATTACAGCTTGCAGGCAGACAAAAACGGAATGTTAAAATGCCCTTTCCATGCGGATGAGACAGCAAGCATGAAAATTTACACGCAAACAAATACATTTAATTGCTTTGGCTGTAGCAAGAATGGAGATGTAATCGAGTTTTGCAGCATAAAAGAAAATAGTAAACACAAAGGAATATTAAAAGCTGCAGAATTATCTGGAGAACCAAAACCAATAAACGGAAAAGTAATCCAACCAAAACCAATTAAGAAAAACCACACAGAAATATTAAGCAAGATATATTCCTACTTCCAAAAAGGTATAAATAGCGGAACAGCCAAACGACCAAAGGAATATTTACAAACAAGGAACTTAAATCAAGAGCTTTTAGAAATCGGTTATAACTCCGGTCAGTTCCATCATCGTGGCAAACTAAACGAATCAGAACAAAAAGCGTGTATAGATGCAGGTCTGTTAATCCCTTATAATGGTTCAGTACCAAATGCCAAAGGAACTACTTACACCGCTTTTGCAAAAGACTGTATTATCTTTCCTTTAAAAAACAAGAAAAACCAAGTAGTCAGTATTTATGGCAGAAGCATACACGATAACAACAATGCAAAACACTATTATTTAAAAGACAGAACAGGACTTTATCCAAATTACCCAAATCCAAATACAAGCAAGTTAATACTAACAGAAGCAATTATAGATGCAGCAACACTTTACCAATTACCGGAGATCTCCAAAGAATATGAAATATTAAGTTTATATGGAACAAACGGTTTAACTGATGAACATACAGAAGCAATCAGAAACTTAAAAAGCTTAAAAGAAATCATCTTCTTTTTTGATGGTGACAAAGCAGGAATCCAAGCAGGAAGTAAATACGAAGAAGTTTTTAAGAAGCTAAGACCCGAAGTTGAATTAAGTACAGTAGTAACACCAGACGAAGAAGATGTAAACAGTTTATTAGTTGGACATGAACCAGAGATTTTTACTCACTTACTAAACGAACGAATACCATTATTGAAAAAAGTAGAACCTGCCTGCCGGCAAGGCAGGAAAGCAGTATTGAAAAAAGACCTTTTTCTTTTAAATGAAAAAACTGAAAAGGAACAGAGCAATGATATGCAAGTGCCACCAGCTTGCCTGCCGAAACAAAGTGAAGGCATGGAACCAACTAAAATTACAGGTAAGCTAAATACAAGAAATCCCGAGTTCATTACTTACACAATTGAAGAATTACAAATCATTATACTTGGCGGAATTAATTTACAACAATTAGACAGATTAAGAATAACAATAAAAATTAGCAGAACAGATACTACAGATCCTTTGCACTCCATCCGCCACACTTTAGATCTTTACCACTCCGATTATTTAGAAAAGTTCATTAACAAAGCCAGTGAACAACTGGAAACAGGAACAAATAATTTAAGACGAGCAATAGCAGAACTAACCGACCAAATAGAAGAATACAGGTTAAGTAAAATCGAAAGTTTAAAGGAACAGAAACCCAAAGAAAGGCAATTAACAGAACAAAGGCAGCGCAGAGCAATTAATTACCTGAAAGCAACTAAATTGATGGAACGAACAAATAAGGATATTGGAAGAACAGGAATGATAGGAGAAGAAAATAACAGGCTTTTAATGTACTTAGTATTTACATCGAGACTAAGAGAACAACCTTTACATATTATCAGCTTAGGAGCATCAGGAACAGGAAAAACGTATCTGCAGGAAAAAATATCTGAACTAATACCGGAACAGGATAAACTTGAGATTACCATATTATCAGAAAATGCCTTTTACTACTTCGACCGAAAAGAACTAAAAAACAAACTGGTATTAATAGAAGATATGGACGGAGCAGAAAATGTTTTATATCCACTCAGAGAATTACAAAGCAAAATGAAAATATCCAAAACCATACCAATAAAAGACAGCAAAGGGAATCTAAAAACTATCACTTTACACGTGGAAGGACCAATTTGTTTAGCAGGGACAACAACAAGAGAAAGATTATATGAAGATAATGCAAACAGAAGCTTATTAGTTTATCTCGATGGAAGTACAGAACATAAAGAACAAATTATGGAATATCAACGAAAATTATCAGCAGGGAAAGTAAATAACAAAAAAGAAAACGAATTGAAAGAGTTTTTTAAGGATATGCAAACGGTACTAAAACCAATCAAAATAAGAAATCCTTATGCAGAATATTTAAAGCTTCCTGAGTGTGTTTTTAAGCCGCTCAGGACAAACTCTCATTACCTTGCAGTTATTGAGTCTATTACTTTTTATCATCAATATCAACGTGAAATTAAAACAGACAGGGAAACAGGCGAAAGATATATTGAAACAACACTGGAATATATTGAGTGGGCAAATAAGCTGTTAAAAGATGTTTTACTGGCGAAAGCTGATGAACTAAACAAGTCAGAACGCAGCTTCTTTGAATCCATTAAAAGATGGCTCAAAACAAATGATAAAACGAGCTTCTACGCAAAAGAGATAAGGGAAGTGTTCCGAATGCATCCGAGCAAAGTAAAACGCTATTTGTACAGCTTAACAACTTATAACTACATTAAGATAACTGGCGGTAATCGATTTAAATCAGGCTTTGAATATGAGATAACAGCAACAGACGAATATATTAATCTTGAAAATGCTGTAAGTACAGTATTGGATAAAGTTCTGGAAGATATAAAACAAAAAATGAGTGGTTCAGGTGGGTTATCAGTGGTTCATGGACAAAATAGACCACTCAATAATAAAGAAATCAATAAGATAAACGCAGTGGTTCAGTAGTTCATCAGAATGCAAGGCAGGGGTAATAATTTACCTGCCGTAGGAAGGAAAATCATCGTAATGGAAATAAACAAGGTACTACAAAAGAGCTTTGAAAATTGGCTCAATACTTTAGGATATGCTGAAAGCACAGTTTACGTATCAACAAATTATGTAAGAGATTTTTTTAAATGGCTTCATACAAAAAAGGTTTATGACTTAGAGCAAATCAATCACAAGCTAATTAAAAACTACCATAAATATTTACAGGAACGAAAGAATAAAAGGCTGACAGGAAGTTTATCAAATAATTACATAATAAGTAATATTAATGCATTGAAAAGGTTCAGTAGGTATTTAGAGCAAACAGGAAAAGCGACAATCGAAATCGATTTAGATTTACAAGTAGAAAAGACAAGTATAAAAACTATCCTAACACAAACAGAAATCAAAGCACTTTACAAAGCTTGTACAAATGATTATATAGGAATAAGAGACAGAGCAATGTTAGGTGTTTTTTACGGTTGTGGATTAAGAAGAAGTGAAGGAGCAGCATTGAATGTATCCGATATTTTATTGAAAGAAAAACGAGTTTATGTACGCAAAGGAAAGAATTACAAAGAACGTTATGTTCCGATGGCAGAGAGAGTGAAAGAAGATTTAGAGAATTATATTTATGTGTCCAGAGAAAAGACTTTGAGCAAAAAGAATATAAAAGAAGAAGCTTTGTTTTTAGGAGAAAGAGTAAATCGTTTTAGTGGAGTTGGCTTTATTGCCAGGGTCCATAAATTAGTTCATGAAGCAGGAATCCAAAAGGACATAGGTTTACATAGTTTAAGGCACTCGATAGCTACACATCTATTACAATCAGGAATGACACTGGAAGAAGTGAGTCAATTTTTAGGACACAGCAGTTTATCAACCACCCAGATTTATACACATTTGGCAAATGATTAAGAAGCCTGAATACATTTTTACCAGTGAGATAGAAAGTAAATTAACAGGTTTTAAAACTTATCTGGTTAAACTCGGAAATGTAAAAGATACCATCAGGCAAAAAACGAATTATGCAGGATACTTTTTAAAATGGTCAGAAAGCGAGAATTTACAAACAGAAGAAGTAAGGTATAATGATTTACTAAACTTTATTGACTACTGCAAGCTTGAAGGAAACAGCAAGAAACTCATAAATAGTAAACTCCGAAGTATCCAGAGTTACTACGCATATCTTAAAAAGAACAATCCAAACATCATTAATCCTGCTATCAATCTTCGCTTAAAAGGAATCGGGAGAAAATTACCATCGAATATTATTAGTTTTGCCGAGCTTGACAATTTTTATAAGAATTACAAAGCTTCAAGTTTATTTGATAAGTGCAACAAAATAATGTTAGGCTTACTGATTTATCAAGGAGCAAATAGCGGAGCTTTACATGATTTAGAAGCAGAGAACCTAAATCTAAGAGAAGGGAAAATTTATATTCCGGGAAACCGGAAAAGGAACAGTCGGAAACTTGAACTAAAACCCTTTCAGATACTTGACTTACATGAATATTTAAACGAAGTGAGACCGAAAATATTAAAGGAATTAATTAAAACAAAACCACACAGAATTAATAAAGCAGACATTGAAAACAGGCTTTTTTTAAGTGTTACAGGGACAAGTTGCATAAAAAACAGATTGCGCTTTTTGTTTATCTCCATACGTAAAACAAACCCTGAAATACTTAATCCAAAACAGATAAGAGCAAGTGTTATTATTCATTGGCTAAAGAATTATAATCTAAGACAAGTTCAGTACATGGCAGGGCATAGATGTGTAAGTTCAACAGAACGATACCAACTGAATAATATTGACAGCTTACAAAGCAAAATAGAAAAGTTCCATCCTTTGAAATAGTTGGTTTTGCTTCATGCCTTTTTTTATTGCTTTTTCCCAGACTTCTTCACACAAAGCATAAAAAATGGCAATCAGCAAAAACCATGATCACTCGATATTTAACATAATGGAAATTATAAAACTCCTTTAGCCCAAAACAGGGTCATTATAATTTACATTATATTAAATACTCGCTGGTTCTTTTGCCTACGCTACAAACAGCACATTAAAAACCCCACTGGCCAAGACACAAAAACCTAAGTTTTTAAAGAGCTGTTTGCTGCCTTAAAAGCGGTAACAAGAGTTTTGATAAACACTTGTTTTATTATTTTATTAGGTAGCTCGTTGACAGGAAATCAAGCCAAGCCCGACCACCAAAGAAGTAAATCACTCGTTCCGAATATCCGTAACTCCCCAAACAAAGATGCTGATTAAAATAGGATAACTTTTTTGTCTTACACACAAGCCAATGAAAAAAGTTATCTCCATTTTAACAGCACATCATCATCATATTTTATTTTCAATTGAAATAAAAAAGTAGGCGGTGGTTTTGGACGGCTCAAATACTTCGATTTAAAATCCTATGAAAAATTTAAAGAACAATCCAAAAGAAAACTTAATCTTCAAATCAAACATCTTCTATTTAGAACATACCAATCCAAGTTGGAAAGGAGTTATTATTATCGTTTTAATTTTAGTTTTTCTGTTGTTATTATTTAAACTCTAAAAAAAAGCTCTTTCCCTTACTTACAAGGGAAAGAGCTTTCTTTTTTATTATTTTGCCCAATTAGCACAGACCTTTCAATCTGCTTGTAGGCTGGCTTTTATGGATGGATAATATCACCGATTGATCCCTGTCCAAATAAAAAAACTGAAGCAGCAAAGCCTGCAAGAATAAGTATAATTATAAATATAATTAATCCTTTTCTTTTCTTAGGTTTTTCGTTAATAGGTCTTCTTTCCATTTTTATAATTTTTATTGGTTATAATACTAATTTACTATAAAATTATTAATAACCAGAGTATTAACTTGAAAATTAGATTATTGTAATGAATTTTTATTTTTTAATTGAAAATGGTTTCATCAATTAGCACAGAACTATCAATTTGCTTCGCGGGTCAGCCTGTGTGGCTACTTAATATAATTGCCTTATAGGACAGTTGTTAGGGTTTTAAGTCAACCCGTGACTGTTCCTATAAGATGCGGTTATGTTAATGTAGTCTTAGGGTTGTTTTGTCTGTGTGTCTGGCTTTGTAGCTTTTTGATTTTTTCTTTTACCTGAAAAATAAATCTCAATTAAAAAGAAAAAAACAATGTGCTACAAATTGGGTTGGAAAACAAAACAACAGAAGCGATGGCGTGGGGAGTGAGTAAAAGAAGGATGGTTTAGGCGGAAGCTTGAATTTTACGAATGTGGATTTATCTTCCTTTTTCTTTTATCTGAAAAAAAGTATCTTTGGTAACGTTAATCAAATTTATGAAAATCCTAAAAGTTGCATACAGTCGAATAAAAACCAAGTTCCAAAGTGCAATACCGACTTTGGAAACAGGCAATTTTTTGGGCGTAAATGATTACGATCATGCATTCAGGTTAACAGAAGTGTATCATCAGATAGGCACAAACCCTGAAGTGTTGATGGTAGCTTATGAATATAACGAACTTGGAGAACTAATAAAGAAGAAACTTAACCAAAATGCTGATGGTAGCTTTCTGCAAGAGATTGACTATACATACAATATAAGGGGTTGGTTGACAAGTATCAATAATCCTGATAATTTACAGAAAACAGGGCAGCCTAAAGATATGTTTGCAATGGAACTACTTTACAATAATGTATTGTCTGCTGTAAACAATACAGGCGATGAACAATATAATGGAAATATTGCAGCAATCAAGTGGAATACTCCTGAATTTGGAGTGAAAGCTTACGGTTATGGATATGACAATATAAACCGATTGGAAAGGGCGAAATTTGCAGCTGGTGCAACATTAGATATTGATATGAATAAATATAGTGTTGAAAATATTACCTATGATGCAAACGGAAATATTTT
>JAUWQL010000166.1 GCA_030611105.1 Bacteroidales bacterium | reverse complement strand
CCAGATTAAAGGTTCAGTCAAGACTGTTCTGTGTTGCGCCTGCGGCAGAACATTCGCCTTGGTCTTTACGGGTTCTTTAATCTGGTGTACTTTTGCTTTAAGGATTGAAATAAATCATTACTGAAAATAAGGTCTTTTATTTTTAATTGGATGTAGGGCAAGATCGTGTGTAAAAATGAAAGTCCTTAGTGCGGAGAAAAAGGCTCTTCCCGATTTTTCTTCGGGATGTGCCTTTTTTGGTGGACTTATTTCGAGAAAACTAAAGGGTTAGAAGATTCTTCTCGTAATTTTTTAATTTTGTTTTTTATGTTTTTATTACCTTTTTTATAATCAAATTCAAGAATTAATTTTTGTAAAAAATCCTGAGATTCTTCATTGGTGTAATAAATATATTCAAATGCATTTTTGTATTTAAGGTTTTCATTAATTACAGGCAAATAATACTTACCAAATAGTAAGATTATAATTGTAATAATTGTACCAATGATTGAAAGCTTTAAAAAGGAAATAAGTGCTTCTTTCCACTGAGAAATGGTCTTTATAATTGCTTTTCTTTCATCCGATAAATCTTCAATAGCATTTTTCATGCTGGCGTAATGTCTTTCTGTTTTGTTTTCCATTACTCGTGCAAGGCCTGATAAATCGATATCAACTTTAAAGTTCTTTAAATGCTCAAGAGCTTCTTGTTCCTGAGAAACAAATTTTTCAAGAGCTGTTTTTAAAAATTGTTGCTCGTCTCTAATTCCCTTGTTGTCGGTAAGGATTTCTTGTAAAAGTTCGGTTAATATTTCATCTTTCATAATCTAATGTTTTACTTATTACTTTTTTAATTAGAATTTCTGGTTTTAAAATTTTAGTCATTGATAATACTTTTTGAATTTTTCCTAAAGAAAATCCTATTTGACTTCCTTTAATTCGAACACCTTTGCTATCTATAAATGCAATGCCCCGTCCTTTATCAATTTTTAAATTATCCCTTTCAATAATTGATTTAAAATCATCAAATGATTTGGATTGTGTCAAAGCTTTATTGACGATGTCTTTTATTTTATCTTTTCGTTTATCTAATCTTGGAATTTGTTTTTTGTCTTTACCTAGAAATTTCTCCGGAGATAATACTTGTTCCAGATTATATTCTTTCTCCATACTTCTGCTGAATTCAGAAACTTTTTGGTAGTTTTTACTTGTACTAATTGCTTTACTATCAAAACCTACTCTATTACAAACTATGTGTATATGTTGGTGTTTAGTGTCATGATGTTGGACTACGAGATATTGATTCTTTTCAAATCCAAATTTCTTTGCAAGCTTCTCTGAAATTTCCAGTAGTTGTTTCTTGGATACTTTGTCATTATGAGTAAAACTTAAAGAAGTATGCCAGACAGGTTTTTCTATTTTACGATTTAATGCTTTTACGTCTCTAAATTGCTGGATTAACTCATTTTTATCACCATAGCAATTATTATAATGTAAAACTTCGGCAAACTCTTTTTTTTCACCATTTTTCCCTTCAAGGATATATCTTATGCAACCACCAAAATCTTTTCCAGTAGATATTTTTCCAATCATTTGGTATAAGTTTTTATTTCTTTCGATAACTGCTTTATTTCTTCCGACAATAATTTTAATTCAGCTCTTTCAATTGGAGAGAGCTGTTCATTAATATTTCTTTTTTTTGCTATTTGATTGATGTTAGCTGATAAGTGATTTAATTTTCCTGTAAATTCAAGAATTTGTGGGGGATAAGCTCTAATAGTTAACATACCATTCAAACCAATTCCCCTTAAATATTCAGAAATGGTTAATCCTGCTTTTTTTGCCTTGCCCGAAATAATTTTTCGTTCAATAATATTACACATAACAGCAAGTTGTTCTTGTCGTTTGACCTTTTTTCTAGGTCGTCCACCTCTATTTTTAGCAGGATTGTTCATTTTTTTTCTCAACAAATGCGAAGCATGAAGTTGAGCCAGTTGGTTTTGACGAAGTCAAAACATAGCTGGCTCCTTAGTGCGCAGATAAACTTTCCCTAATTTTATAACTTTTGCTCATAATACTAAATTTTACATTGGTCCGATTTCTGTTTTTTTATCAATAGAGTTCTTTAATATATTTACTGCGACCATTAAATTGTTTTTCGAATGTTTTGCGAGTTTGTTTATTTCAGAGTCTAAAATTTTACCTTTAAAAATCTGAGACTTTATATTGTAATTCATAATTTGATAATCATTAAAAAGATTAATGAAGTGATCAGTTGGATCTTTAAAATATTTTTCTATAACGGGCTTAAATTCATTAACATCAGGTAAAGTATTATCCTTTACATTTTTCGCATTTTGAATTAGGAATACATCAAAAAACATAATCTCTTGTTCATTCTTTTTTCGAAATTTACTTGTACTGTAGATTTTATCTTTCCAAAATTCATTTGAAGCTAAGAATTGATATACTTCTTTAATTTCGTCTTTAGTTTTTTCATCAATAGTAATTAAATCTCTAATCGGAACTGACCATTTTTCGCAAGTTGCGTTTTCCAGAGTTCTTTCTGTTCTATCAAACTCTTGTAGATTTTTTTTAAATAGTTTCCAGAATTCAAAAGCAATTTTTAAATATTCATCTAAATCGTCCGAATCTTTGATTTCGGACATGTACTTCTTTTTTATTTTATTATTAACATTCTTTTTCTTATTGTTATATATAGTGTTTTCTTGGTGCTTAATTGGTGCTTTCTTAGTATCATCGGAAGTGTTCTCGATAGATTTAACACTAGTGTTCTCGTAATTTTGCAGAGTTTGATAATAATGATAATTACAGATAGTTATAAGAACTCCCCCTGGTTTTTTCACGGTAGTAATCATTCCATTTTTCCGTAAATATCTCATTCCATTTTTTATATCATGTGGCTCATAGGTCATTTTCCTATTACCAACAAACCATTTTAGGTTCTCGACCAGCTGATCGTAACTTCTGAACAATTGCCCTCTTAAGATTTCATAACCTCTATATTTTGCATCTTTATGATTTGCTTCAC
Organism: Bacteroidales bacterium; assembly: GCA_030611105.1. Classification (GTDB taxonomy): domain Bacteria; phylum Bacteroidota; class Bacteroidia; order Bacteroidales; family UBA12077; genus UBA12077. The sequence goes on along the minus strand of JAUWQL010000166.1, from coordinate 4,946 downwards.
GAGTAAGCAAATCCCACAGTTCTCTATAAGGTGGTGGAGCAATTGCTATTTTGCTATCTGAAATACATCTAGGGCGACATACAAATCCTTTGGATATTGTCATAACAAGCTTATTGTTTCAACAATTATTTAATAGTAGTCTTACAAATTATTTGTTTTTTCTCTTACTTTTATTTCGCCCCTGCTTAAGCTTTTCCATAATCTCACTTCTTATGAAAAACAAACTATCATTAATATAATGACCTTGAAGCTCTCCTCTGTCAAGCCATGAAAAAATAGTTTGCTTGGTCTTGCCAAGCAAACTACATACATCATCCATTAATAAAATTTCTTCTGAGCTTGTTTGAGGTAGGTTCTTTTGAATTTCATCTTTAATAATCTCTCTGGTAAGTCTTCGATATGTCTTCCAGAATTCTTCAACCGAAAATACTTGTATTGATTCCATTTGCTAAAAATTTAGTTATTAATCTTTTTAGCAAATATTTGACTTATTCTTATAAACTTAGGTAAAATTCACCGGTGAATATGTTTTCGATAAAGCGTTAATTTACAAGATTATCCATTTTTGCTATTAACTTTTTTATTTCTTTTAACACTTCTTGTAAATTATTTTTAGATGTATTTAATGAGTCCCTTAAATGTTTAAACTCATTTGTTTTATTTTTATCAATATCGATGTTTAAAATTTTACTTAATTGTGGTTTATACTTTTTTCTTAAACTTCCTTTCCCGATCTCAAGTAAACAAGCAATCAGTAGCATTTTTTCATCATCAGATTTTCTACTAGATAATTTAAGTTCCGTTAAATAATGAAAATTAATAAGCTTGCTTAAATTATTAATTTGATCTTCCTTTTTATTTGATTCAGACAAACCTAATCTATCATGATATATCTCTAGTAAATTAATATTTCGGAGATTCTCATCAAGTATTAACACATTTCTTATTAATTTTTCATCTAAAATACAATTACTATCAATGCTTTTGCTTAAATTATCAATCCTTCTTTTAATTTGAGGATAATAGTCTATTCTTGGTATCCATTTGTATCCCCAACTAACTAATACTGCCATAGTTAAAAAAATTATTCCTACTGAGATTAATAAATGAGGTATTGAATCCAAATTTATAAAAGGTAAAAACATTAAACCTATAATTATTCCATAAGATGGGAGAGCTTTCTGATATATATCTGACCTATAATCCTTTAAAGACCATTCTAAAACATTTTGAGCATCGTAATCAGCCTTTATTCTTTGATTATTTCTTCGTTCAAAATGTTTTAAAAATCTTTCTATTTGTATTTGATAGGGTTTAGCAGCCATAATAGTATATTTAGTTTGTAGTGTTACTAAATTACTGTAATTGCATTTTATTTCAAAATTTATTATTTGCCCCTTATTTGCCACCCCTAAAAAGCAAAAATCCTTGTAACATCACTGTTACAAGGACCTTTCTGTACCCAGGGCGGGACTTGAACCCGCACGACCATAATGGTCACTGGATTTTAAGTCCAGCGCGTCTACCAATTCCGCCACCTGGGCCTGGACTTCTTAAAAAAGAAGAGCGAGAAACCTGCCTGCCGGCAGGCAGGCGGAACTCGATCACTATCTTTAAGAACTGTTATACTTTTGAGCGAGAAACGGAACTCGAATCCGCGACCCCGACCTTGGCAAGGTCGTGCTCTACCAACTGAGCTATTCTCGCATTAGCGGTTGCAAATATATTTATTTTTTTCGTTCTTAAAAAAATATATGTAAAAAATCTTGAAGTTTTTTTACTTAATCTTACTTGAGCCCTATATACTTTTTAATCTCATTCAGCTTGTTTAAAGCTTCAACCGGAGTTAAATTATCTATGTCGAGATTATTGATTTCGTCACGAATTTGTTTTAGTACGGGATCATCTAACTGAAAAATGGTAGTTTGCAAACCTTCACGGTGTTGTGCAATTTCGCCAACAGGTTTTGCAAGTGATTCTTTTTGTTCTGATTTTTCAAGATCTTTTAATATCTCATTAGCCCTGTTTACAACACTTTTTGGCATTCCTGCCATTTGAGCCACATGAATTCCAAAGCTATGCTCACTTCCTCCACGTTTTAGCTTTCGCAAAAATATTACTTTATCTTCCAACTCTTTAACCGACACATTATAATTTTTTATTCGGTTAAATGATTTTTCCATTTCGTTCAGCTCGTGATAATGCGTTGCAAATAGAGTTTTGGCTTTAGCTAATGGGTATTCATGAATAAATTCAGCCATTGCCCAGGCAATTGAAATACCATCGTAAGTACTTGTTCCTCGCCCAATTTCATCAAGTAAAATTAAACTTCTTGATGATAAGTTATTTAATATACTTGCAGCTTCGTGCATTTCAACCATAAATGTTGATTCGCCCAAAGATATATTATCCGAAGCCCCAACTCTTGTAAATATTTTATCTACCAATCCTATTTTAGCAGCAGAAGCCGGAACAAAACTTCCTATTTGTGCCAGCAAAACAATTAAAGCAGTTTGTCGAAGCAGCGCAGATTTACCAGACATATTAGGTCCGGTTATTACAATAATTTGCTGTTGTTCACTGTCAAGAAAAACATCGTTAGGAATATAAGACTCATCAATTGGCAACATTTTTTCAATTACCGGATGTCTGCCGTCCTTTATATCAATTACATCAGAATCATTTATTTCAGGTCGGATATATTTATTTTCTTCAGAAACAATAGAGAAAGATAATAAGCAATCTAATTTTGCTATTAAAGAAGCATTCAATTGTATCGCTGAAATATAATCTTCCAGGCTTGTAACAAGATCAAAAAATAATTTTTGTTCCAAATCCAGCGCTTTCTCTTCTGCACCTAAAATTTTAACTTCATACTCTTTTAGTTCTTCTGTAATATATCTCTCAGCACTAACCAGGGTTTGTTTTCTAATCCATTCCGGAGGTACTTTATCTTTATGCGTGTTTCTTACCTCAATATAATATCCAAAAACATTATTAAAACTAATTTTCAGAGAAGTAATTCCTGTTCGCTGAATTTCACGTTGTTGAATATGTAATAAATAATCTTTCCCTGAAAAGGCCAATTTTCGGTATTCATCCAGATCATCAGATACACCATCTGCAATATAATTTCCCTTACTTAATAAAGCCGGTGGATCAGGGAATAATTCCTTATCGATTCTATCCCGAATATTTAAACAAGGATTAAGTTGATCTCCAATCTTTTTTAAGGCTTCGTTACCGGATTTCAAGCAAGCATTTTTAATTGGTTCAATAGCTGTTAATGCATGTTTCAGTTGGACTACCTCACGTGGATTTACTCTTCCGGTTGCTACTTTCGAAATAATTCTTTCAAGATCGCCTATTTCTTTAATATGTTCAGCCAATAACTCTTTAAAATCTGAATTACTTAACAAAAAGTCAACAACATCGTGACGTTCTTTTATTGGTTTTTCATCTTTTAAAGGAAGAGCAACCCAACGTTTTAATAAACGTGCTCCCATAGGAGAAATAGTTCTGTCTATAACATCAACCAGTGTCTTTGCTCCTTCATTAATCGAAAAGAATAATTCCAGATTTCGAATGGTAAACTTATCTAACCAAACATAACGATCTTCTTCAATTCTTGATAAGGTAGCTACATGCTGTAATTTATTGTGCTGAGTTATTTCAAGGTACTGCAGAATTGATCCGGCTGCAATAACTCCATATTGTAAATTTTGTACTCCAAATCCTTTTAATGATGCAGTTTGAAATTTTTTAAGCAACTTGTCTGTTGCATTTTCTTCTGTATATACCCAATCATCTAATTTATAAGTATAAAATTTATCGCCAAAAAGTTCTTTAAACTGTTGTTGCTTACTTCTTTCAAAGAGCACTTCTTTTGGCTGAAAGCTACTTAAAAGCTTATCGATATATTCAAAACTACCTTCTGCTGTTAGAAATTCGCCCGTTGAAATATCAAGAAATGCAACACCGGCAATGGTCCTTTCGAGATGAACCGATGCTAAAAAATTATTTTCCCGATGCTCTAACACATTATCATTTAAAGAAACTCCGGGAGTAACCATTTCGGTAACCCCTCGCTTCACGATTTTCTTTGTTTTCTTTGGGTCCTCAAGCTGTTCGCAAATAGCAACTCGTTGTCCGGCACGAACTAGTTTTGGCAAATAAGTATCTATTGCATGATAAGGGAACCCGGCCAGTTCAACGAAAGAAGCTACGCTGTTAGCTCTTTTAGTTAATGTTATACCTAATATTCCAGCAGCTTTTATTGCATCTTCTCCAAATGTTTCGTAAAAGTCTCCCACTCTAAACAACAATATCGCATCAGGATGCGTGTTCTTGATCTGATAATATTGTTTCATTAATGGAGTTTCAGCGTATTTTTTCTTTTCTGCCAAGATTTAAATTGTATTAAGTATATTTTATTCGAACAAAATTAAGATTAATCATGTACTTTTCAATAAATAAGGAAATCGTTTTATTAACAGATTATTATAAATCAATTTAAGAATCCTCTCCAAAAAATCGTAAAAAATTAAATAAAGCCACAGATTCACAGATTTTTCAAAATTTAAATGACTCTAGTTTAAATAAACGTTGAAAAAACGAAGGGGCTAAAGTCCTGTTTTAATGACATATCCATAACCCCGGATTCCTGCCAGCCGACAGGCTGGTAAAGCCGGGGTTAGGTTAGTACACTAAAATAAGGACTTTAGTCCAAAAATATCGAACTTAACAACACTAAATTAAAATAGAACCATTTAAATCTGTGGTAACTTTTTTCAATTATTTTAAACGTAACGGATCAGTGCTAAAAATACAAAAATATATTCTGTCATTAACAAGTTTCGAACAGTATCTTGTGGCTTAAATATTTAGAATCAAAAAAAGCAACCATTATCAACAAAAAACTTATGTTATTCTTGATAAATAATGCT
>JAUWQL010000123.1 GCA_030611105.1 Bacteroidales bacterium | reverse complement strand
AATATTGAAACTCCGGCTAAAGAGAATGCAACTGCTACAAGTTGAGCAATTAATGCCCAGTTTTTTAATGCTAATAAGGTTACAATAACAGCCATTAAAACAGTTCCTAATCGTGCCATTAATAACTGCCTTTTTGGAGATGCTTTAGGATTAATAATTTTTACATATAAATCATGAGCAAATGCCGATGAACCAGCAACAAGCAATCCCGAAACTGTTGAGAATGCAGCAGAAACACCACCAGCAGCAAGTAATCCAACAATAAGTGGGTTAACATTTCCTAACTGAGCGGTATAAACTACAATGGCATCTTTAGCTAGTTTTCCAACTTCTGGATTTGCAGATAATATTTTACCAAAAGCAGCATACACAGGAGCACTCCAGTAAAGGATACTAATAAAGAATAATCCCCAAACTACAGACCATCGTGCATCACGAGCTTTAGGTACAACATAAAAACGTTGAATAACGTGTGGTAAACCAGCTGTTCCAATCATTAATGAAAATGCAATAGCAATCCATTGGAAGAAAGTTTGTCCGGTTGCAGAATCCCACGGCATTGCATATTCCGGAGCAGGAACCATAGCGTATTCATGTCCTAATGCGTTAAACATTTGTGCAGTTTCAGTAATAGGTACACCTGAAACAATATCAGATACAACAGAACCATAACCAATTTGTGGCAACAACCAGAAATAATCAAATTTAAATGTTAATATAAATAATGGAATAAGGAAAGATACAATAATAATAACATATTGTATCTGCATATTTTTAGTAACACCTAACATTCCTGATATTAAAGTGTAAACTAAAACTACAGAACCTCCAATAATTACTGCAATAGTATAATCTATTCCTAAAATCCATTTAAACATAAGTCCGATTCCACCAAATTGGCCAACACAATAAGAAATTGAGATAAGAATTGCGATAATTGCTCCTACGGCTCTTAATCCCTGTGAGTAATAACGATCGCCAATAAAATCAGCAGCTGTATATTTTCCATATTTACGAATTTGCCCGGCCATAAGGATTAATAATAACACATAACCACCTGTCCAGCCAACAACATAGGCTAAACCATGATAACCGGTGCCATACATAAGAGCCGCCATTCCAAGAAATGAAGCTGCACTCATCCAGTTTGATGCGATAGCCATTCCTGACCCAACTCTTGATATACTACGGCCTGCAGCATAAAAATCGGCAGTATCTTTCGCCCTGAAAAATATCCCTACCAACACAAATAAACATAATATAGTGATAAGAATAATAGCGGGACCAACCTGAAACTTACCTTCTAATTGCGTTGAAGCACCAGCTGCAAACAATAATGAGGGTGTAAGTAATAATATTATAGGTAATAAAAACTTTTTCATAGTAATAAATTTTGAAATGTAACTATTTACTCTTCTATGTCTAACTTAACATTCATTTTATCTACACGATAGCAATACAACCAGCATAAGAATACAAACAGTACTAATAAGAAAATTGCTGAATAGAAATAATGAAAAGGAAATCCTAAGAATTTGAAATCAGTTAAAAATGACTGATTATGGATAAGATAAGTTGACATTATTGTTGGAATTACATCTTTGTTTTCGGCTTTAAATAATTCCATTTCAGTTGATACTAAACTAAAAGATACAATGAGGATTCTTGGATCACTATTTTGTAATCCTAAAATTGAACTTGCCACTTGTGAAAGAGAATTCTTCGCATTAAGATAAGTAGGATCAGAAATTGAGGTAACTTCCTCTTTTAGTTTTTCAAATTCTTTGGTTTTATCAATTAAAAGTTCTTTTTGAGAAGAATCAGCTAACTGAAAAGCCGTCCAGCTAACTGCGTTATTTAACGCTGTTTTGTACTCAGGCTTAATAAACACTTTTCCAATAACTGAAAGTGAAGAATGTGCAAAGATTTGCATTTCTTCTACGCTTGCATTTTCTGCTAAAATGTTTTCCCAAACCATTTCATATTTTACATACGATTCTTCAGGAGTTGGTTTTTCAATTGCCCTTAAAAGGAAATGAAAACCAAAAACTGCAACAGCCCAAATCAAAATTAATTTAATAGCCAAATTTCTGTTCCATTTGGCTTGGACAGTAGTAGGTTTAAAAAAACTGATGTGATAATCGTTCTGATTAGGTTCCATGTTTTTTCTTAATTTAATTGTTTCAATTTAGTTTCGACGAAGATATATTTTTATTGTAGATAATCAATGAATTGACATTATTTTTTTAAATGATAATTGTTAACAATCTCTGAAATGTTTGGGTTATGTTTAGTGGGAGATTAAATTGTACCAACTTTTCAGTAGATACAAAAATAACAAAAAAGCACAAACCTTAATGGCTTGCACTTTCTCTGCTATTTGTTATATATTTTGACGATAGTTATTTCTTGTCTGTCAGTTCTTTCTGAATTTTCTTTGGAAGTGTGGAAACAACTAAACAGTATGAATTTTTAATCCAATCTTTGATTTGTTTGTCAGGAATTGTTCCATCAATTTTAATACTATTCCAATGCTTTTTATTCATGTAATAACCGGGAATTACTGCATTAAATCGTTCTCTTAAAATTATTGCTTCTTCGGGTTCGCATTTTACATTTATCAATTCAAATGTATCAATACTATTTGTTAAACTAAACATTTTTCCTTTGATTGTAAAAACCAAAGTCTTTTCATCAAATGGCATTCCTTCCTCTGCTTCTTGTAATGACAAACAAAATGTTCTGTATTCTTCTATATTCATAAATGGCTTATATTTATTCGAGAATGTCTGAAAAAGTAAGAATAAAACCATTAATGTCCATAATGGCAAATTCATTTGCTCCGTACAATGTTTTATGCATTGGGTTTATTATGTTGGTTTTGTCTTTTATTGTTTCATGCCATTTTTGTAAATCCTCAACTTGTATGTAAAGAGTTAAAGCACCGCCTTTTTCATAGTTTTTAAGTTCCTTATATTCTGCTTTGATTGATGTGTCTTTTTGAAACATCAACATTACATTTCCTGATTTTACAAACCCCCAATCAAATGTTCCCTTTTCCGGAACTGTTTGTAACAAAGTAAACCCAAGAATATTTGTGTAATATTCCAAAGTCTCGTTTACGTTCTTTACCATTAAATTTGGTGTCAATGATTTTAATTCCATAATTTTTCCCGTTTTAAATTTAATAATGGTTAAAAATACTATTGTTCAAAATGCAATGCTTTGGAAAAAAACGACATTATCTGAAATTGGAAGGAATTTGTCCCGAAAATCGTTTAATTTCGTTTGTTAAATGTGAATGGTCGTAATAACCATTATCAAATGCTATGTGTAAAAGGCTTTTGTCGCGGTTGTTTGCAATACTTTTTATTGTTTGGTTGAATCTGACAATACTGGTGAATTCTTTTAAGGTTACTCCAATCTTTGCTTTAAACCTTCTTTCCAACTGACGTAAACTTATATAGTGATTTTCGGCAATTTCATTTATACTCATTTTTTTTGAAGAAGTAAGAATAAAATCTGCAACGGAAGTTGTCAAAGGGTCAGAAGCTGTTTCCTTGCTATCAAGTATTTTTAAAAGGAGTTCTTCAACAAACATTAATTTATTCTCAATATCCTTTTTTTCTGCTAATTGTTCAATTGTTTCAAGATTGAGTTCATGGATTATTTCAGACGCATTAATTATTTTGTTTTTAATTTCAAATAACGGGTGTTTCGTTAAATTGCTCAATTGACCGGTTCTAAAACGAATCCCTAATAATTCTGAATCTTTATCAATTGTTTCATCTGAAAATTTAGTCATCATCCCTGATATCGCAATTGTCTCTTTTGGAATAGAACCGGTCGATTCACCAAGATTGAAAATTATATCAATACAACCATCAGGCAAAATTCTTTGATTCTCCTTTTGGTTTAAGTCTGAAAACAACCAATAAGAGTCGATGAGTTTTTCTAATTTTTTTGATGGTTTATATTCCTGGTATTTCATATTGTTATAAATAAAGCTTGCTCACAACTTCGATATATAGATAATTAAGTTTGTTATTTTAACAAAACAGGGTCGTGTAAAATTTCTTTAGCACCAATATAAAAATATATGGCACTAAAAGTCATAAAAATATGACTAATGTCGAAATGATTAAACCACGGTGAGAAACCCCACTTGTTCATGAAGAATAATGCTCCGATTGCAGAAAAACCTATAGCAATAAGGAATAATTTGCTTCCCCTTTTTCTTGTTTTAAGAAAAACTAAGAGGTTGAAATTTAAAACTACTATTAAGAGTCCGTAAGCTGAGTGTATTTCAACAAAGAAAAAATTAAGAGTAACAAAAGTAATAGTAACAAAAGTTAGTAATTCAATAATATTAAGCCAAGCGAAAAATGTCCCCACTTTGCTATTTATAAGTGGTCGGGCATATTCAATTGAAGCGCGTTCAACAAGAGCAATAGAAAACATACTTGTAAGCCAGCCGGGTAATTTCCATGGATTTGCTACATCTTTTAGTAAATTCTCACCAAAAATCTTTGCAATCACATTTATAAACCCCTCAGGAGATTCCCACTGTGTGTCAAATAAATACAGAAAACCATGTCCGATTATTCCCCCAATAGCAGTTGCAATTCCCATACTTAAAAAATAATACTTTAAATACAAATGAACCTTATTTTTAACATCTATCTTATTAAGTTTATAGAAAGCGTAAAAACATACAAACGAAACCATTAAATCAGTAATAGTTGTAACAGGTTCATCGATGCGTAAACCAAAGGGAAATATTGAAGGTTGTTCAAAAATCATAATATGTGTAAGTTAATAAACTAGCACCATTATTTCAAATTAGATATTATTATTTTTGATTAATTAAAGTATTTTTGTGGCAGCACATAATTTAAGCAGAGTATTTTAATATTTACCTACTTACAAAAACACGAACGTTTTGAGAAAATTATTTATATTATCTGTTTCTATAGTAATTGTTTCAATTAAACTGTCAGCTCAGCCTGACGATTTTATTCCTTCGTATACATTTGGAATAAAACAGGGAGTTAATTCTTCATCGGTTAGTTTTTCGCCCGGAATAAAACAAGGTACAACACTAGGATATATAGGAGGATTAGTATACAAATACCAAAATGATATGTATCCTAATGGGTGGGTTTTTGGATTGCAAATTGAACTTAACTATATTCAGAAAGGATGGACAGAAGATTTAGACACTATAAATAATTCATATAGCAGAAAGTTAGATTATATTGAATTGCCCTTAATTACTCATATAGTTATAGGGAAACGGCCCAAACTTAAGTATTATATTAACCTGGGAACATCGTTCGCTTATTTTTTATCTGAAAAAGAAAACGTTGAAGTGAACAATGAATTGTACAGGCGTGAATATTATGAAAAAGAAGTTGAGAATTCTTTTGATTATAGTGGATTAGGTGAATTAGGAATAACTTATAATACAGGAATTGGAGAATTTCAGGCTGGTGTAAGGTATCAACTAACATTTTCAGATTTATTTAAAACTACTTCGGAAACTATATTTGAGAACTCCCAGAATCAAGTCTGGAGTTTTTCAATTACTTATTTCTTCTTCGGTAATAAAAATTAATACTCTTGAACATATTGGTTTATTTGGTGTTTAGTTTCTGGAATTAATTACTAATGCTAAATTAAAATCATGAAAAAACTGTACGCCTTATTAATTATGACTGTATTTTCAATTTCCTTAACGGCTCAAACAAAATCTTTGCATGATTTTACTGTTAAAAATATCGATGGAGAAGATTTTAATCTTTCATCATTAAAAGGTAAAAAGGTGCTGGTTGTTAATACTGCATCGAAATGCGGACTTACACCACAGTATGAAGATTTACAAAAACTATATAAGAAATACAGCTCTAAAGATTTTATTATTATAGGATTTCCTGCAAACAACTTTATGAAACAAGAACCGGGTTCGAATTCTGAGATTAAGCAATTCTGTTCATCGGAATATAATGTTACTTTCCCTATGATGTCGAAAATATCAGTGAAAGGTGATGATATTCATCCATTGTATCAATAGCTAACAGAAAAAGAACTGAATGGAAAAATGGATTCAAAAGTAAAATGGAATTTTCAGAAATACATGATTGATGAAAATGGTAAGTTGATTGATGTAGCTTATCCTAAAACAAATCCGTTTGATGATCAAATAGTAAACTGGATAGAAAATAAAATGTAAGAAAGTATTATGAATTATACTCTACCACATTTGGTTTATTCCGAATGCGGTTTTTTATTTTAATTACTTGTTTATATAAAACATTTATCCGTTGGTAGATTTTTGTTATTTATAATAGGGGGAAATTGTTTATTGTAATCTTTAATATTATACATAAAACTTAATATCATGAAAAATATATCTTTTTTACTTTTAATATTAATAGCTTTTGCTTGTGTTGAGCAAAAAGAAGAATGCAAATTCCCTGAATTAAAAGGCGAATATTTTGGCCAGACACTACCAGGCGACTCTGCTGTATTGTTTGCCCCTGGAATCATTTCAACAGGAATGGGTGATAGGGATATCGCTATAACCCCAGATGGTAAAGAGATATTTTTTACCAGGGTAATTGGTAATTCAGACTATTCTACTATTTTTTATACAAATGAAATAAATGGTAAATGGACAAAGCCTGAAGTCTTTGAGTTTTGCAAAGATGTAGAATATAAATATACAGAACCATTTGTGTCTTGTGATGGCAAGAAATTGTTTTTTATTTCGAATAAACCTAATGTTGAAGGTCAAGAATCTTATGATATTTGGGTTTCGGAAAAAGATGGAAATAATAATTGGACTGAACCATACAATTTAGGGGAACCAGTTAATACTGATCAAAATGAATTTTTCCCTTCTTTAACATCAGATGGAACATTATATTATAATCACTTTGATCCGGAATTAAAAGCAGAATTCGTTTATAGATCAAAATTAGTTGACGGGCAATATACTACACCGGAAATATTAAGCGAAAAGGTAAATGGGGGACGAGCACGATTTAATGCCTATATTTCGCCAGATGAAAGCTTTATTATTGTTCCTACATTTGGTTTGCCAAATTCATATGGAGCAACTGATTATTATATTGTTTTCAGAGATGAACAAGATAATTGGAGTGATCCGATAAATATGAGTGATAAGGTAAACAGTGCTAATGGACGAGAATGGTCGGCATCTTTGTCTCCTGATGGAAAGTACTTATTTTACATGTCGGCAAAAATACCAGAAAACAGTAAAAATATGAAAGAGTTTTCTTCTGATAATTTTTATGATATGCACAATTCTCCACAGAATGGGTTCTCTGATATTTATTGGATAAAAACTGATTTTATTAACGATTTACGTAAACAAGCCAAATTTTAAACTAAATATTTATGAAAAAGCTACTAATAAGTTTAATACTAGCAATTCCTGTAATTTGTAATGCTCAAGTTAAAATTGATTATCCCGGAGATATTCTACCATCGGACAGTGCATTACTTTTTGCACCAAATTTAATTAATACAGGTTTATATACTAGAGATTTTAGTATGACACCTGATGGTAAAGAAATATATTTTTCAATAATGGCTGGACGTGCTGCTGTTATCATGGTTGCATATTATGAAAATGAAAAATGGACTGAACCTGTAATTGCTCCTTTTTCTGGAAGTAAACAATTCTTTGATTTTGAGTCTCATGTTTCTCCTGATGGAAAACAAATCTTATTTCTTTCGACCAGACCAAAAAAGGGACAGGAACCAAAACCAGGATGGGCATATCAGAATATTTGTGTGGTAGACAGAACAGATAATGGCTGGAGTGAACCATATGAAATTGGGGCTCCAATAAATACGGATAATAATGAGTTTTTCCCATCATTAACTAATAATGGAGATTTGTATTTTAATCATTCAGTTGAATTTACAGATGTAGCATTATATTGCTCAAAGATTATAAATGGGAAATATATTGAACCGGAAAAACTGTCATTCAAAAATGATAGTAATATGTTATTATATAATGCTACTGTTTCAAGAGATGAGAGTTTTATCTTAACTTGTGGATCGAACAAAAATAATCGAAATCAAACAAAATATTATATTGCTTTTAATTTAGATGATAATAAGTGGAGTGATTTATACGATTTAACTGATTATTTAGGTAATGACGGTGGCAGAGCAGCATCAATTTCATTATCGCCGGATGGTAAATTTATTTTCTTTAGTACTGTACTTCTCGATCAAAACAACAGTCGCATTTATCCGGGAATGAAAATATCGGAAATTATTGAAAATAGGATGAAACCTCAAGTAGGATCATCTAATATTTATTGGATTAGTTCAGATTTTATAAAAGATCTGAAAAAAGATGCCGTATTTAATTAGGGCCTTGTCTGTAAACTATCTGTTTTCTGAATTTCGAACAAGATTAAAAGTATTTTAAAATCGAAAATTGTTGATTCTTAAATTAATGTTAATTTTCGCAGAAACGGGCAATAACTGTATAGGCATTTTGTAAACCCAATTCTCCTGATACACTCATATCCATACACCCATTTTCAGACTCTTTTAAATATATGTAAGTTAACCCTCTATTATAGTATGCTTCGGCAAATATCGGTTCTAACTTAATAACATTATTATAAATATCAATCGCTTTACGATATTCACGTGTTTTTAAATATGTGTTTGCCAGGTTATATACTGAAAAAATAAATTCAGGTGCAAGCTCAAGGGATTTTAAGTAATCGTCAATAACCAAATCGTAATCACGAATACTTTCATATGATTTTAATGTACTTATATTATTATAGGTGTTCATAGGATTAATCAATATCACTTCATTTTCCTGTTCAAGCAATTTCATATAATCAATCATTTCCGATCTGATATTTGCTCTGCAATAATAAATCATGAAATTATCCGGATCAGCTTTTAATGCCAAATCAAGATCCGAAAGGGCTCCGTTGTAATTTTTAATTAAACTTTTATATACGCTACTTTGAATGAGATTTTTAACTTTATTACTTGTATTATTATATTCAATATTTAATCTTTCAATTTCATTGCTAATAAGGTTTGTTTCGAAGACATTTTCAATTTCATTTTCAATAATTAACCCTAATTCAGAATATTCACCTTTAATATTTTCAATATTTTCAAATAACACAGATAGCCTGTTAAAATATTTACTATTGTTTTCACCATAAAGCAGTTTGAAGTTATTTTCGGGTATTATGCGTTCATTAAACTTAGGATTGTTATAAAACCTGCTACTGGATTTAAGTGTAATTAAACTTTGGAAATTAGCAGCAGTATCAGCATAACTCGCATAGGAATCCTGGTTTTGCTTAACATTTTCAATTATCTGATCAGCTTTTTCTCTATCAGTAAAAGCTCCTTGTGCATCATTCAATTTATGTCGAACAATAGAACGATTTATATATGCCTTGGCAAAATCGGGATAAATTTCTATAGCATGCGAAAAATCGATAAAAGCACCTTGCAAATCATTTATCTGCAATTTTATTGAGCCTCTGTTAAAATATGTTAGAATGTTTTGTGGGTTTAACTCAATTACTTTATCTAAATCTTTTATTGCTTCCTTACTTTTTCCTTCTTCATTTTTTATTAATGCTCTGTTAAAAAGAGCCATTGAATTATCTGGCTCAATTTGAATAGCAGTATCCAAATCTAAAATTGATATTTCCGTTTTTTTAAGATGATAATTAGCCAGTGACCGATTAATATATCCACTGGCATTTAAGGGATCTAATTCTATTACCTTATTATAATTAACAATTGCAGTATCAAATTTATGCCACTCAGAATAAAGTATTCCCCTGTTCATATAAACATCAACAAAATCAGGATCAATACTAAGTGCTTTTTCATAATCGGCAAGTGCACCTAAGGTATCTTCAAGCATATTAGTGGCCAGCCCTCTGTAAAAATATGCTCTCTTATTCTTTTTAGTTATTTCAAGCGATTTATTAAAATCAGATATGGCTTGGTTATATTGATTGATCTTTATTTTACAAAACCCTCGTGTCACATAAAAATCCGGCTTAATGGCATTAAGTTTTATTGCATCATTAAAATCATTTATTGCTAAATAATGCTTTTTTAAATTAATTCGTGTATAACCTCTGTATCTTAAAGCATCGGTATGATTAGGTTTATACTCAATGGCTTTATTGTAATCTTGTTCGGCTCCCATATAATCCATTAAATTATACTTTGCTATACCGCGCATAAAATAAGGTTCTGAGAGCTCAGGCTTAACTTTAATTACAATATTAAACGATTCAATTGCATCATTAAATTTTTCGGCATACAATTGTGCTCTACCACGATTAAGATAGTAGTTAATATTTAATTGTGCGCTTAAACTGAATGAAAGACTTATAAAAAGGAGAAATAAGAGAGTTGTTCTTTTCATTACATGTATATCAATTCCAGGATTTTAGTTAATTCTTGTCCGTCAATTTCGTCAAATTGATTATATTCGTTACTATCAACGTCTAAAACACCAATAATATTTCCATCCTGATTTTTTAAAGGTAAAACTATTTCTGATTTTGAACGAGAATCGCAAGCTATATGTTCAGGGAATTTTTCAACATCAGGAACAATAATAGTTTTTTGTTGATTAATTACTGCCCAGCAAACTCCGGTATCTTTTTTAAGTTCCTGGCAAGCTACTGGCCCCTGGTATTGACCTACAACTAATTTCTCGTCTTTTAAAAAATAAAATCCTGTCCAAAAAAAGTATTCCATTTTGTGATGTAAAACCGCTATAATTGATGACATTCGTGCAAACGGATCACTTGTTTTTAGAAGTAATTCTTCTAACTGTTTATATATTCGTTGATAACGTGCTTGTTTTTTATTTTTATCCATTATTTTAAACATTTGAAACCCAAAGGTAATATTTTTTCGATTAGACAAATATTTAAAAATTGTTAACTTAAAAATATCAAGGTATACGACAAATTCCGCTAACAATATAAATATTGAATATATTTTTCTTTGTGAAATCTTTGTGTTTTGGTGTCTTTGTGGCTATTAAAATTTTGCCACTAAAACACAAAAGCTCAAAGAAACACAAAAAGTGAAATTTATCATACACTCAAATTGCAAGCTTTATATTTAAATTATTTTTATTAATAAGTTATATATCACAATTTAATTTACTTAAGTTTTTTGAACTATTCTTATCACCTACAGCAGACAAGAGCGTTCTTTAAAACGGAGGTATATAGATATTCATAAATCTAATATTTCTTAGTAATGATGGTTAAACTAAAAGTATATTTGCCAGTCTGCGAATTATTAATTAATACTCATGAATTTCAGATTAGTTAAGGGCTTAAATAAACAGGAATTAAAATCATTTAAACTCCATGTGTCTTTTTCGGTTATCGATGGATTAATACGTGGTGCTTTAATCTGGCTTAATAGACAAAAAGGAGGCTGTTTTTAACACAATGTTCTCAAGTGGACAAAAAGGAGGCTGTTTTTTTCAACAATAATTTGCATTAAATAATCTAATAAATATATTTGTTTTATCAAGTTAAACAGAAGTAGGCTC
>JAUWQL010000051.1 GCA_030611105.1 Bacteroidales bacterium | reverse complement strand
TGATTGCCGTCGGACTTTAAAAGCACCATTGAAGAATTCGGTCTTGACAAGGAGCTAACTCTTTCAAAGGTACAAACGTTAGCTTAAAAACTCAACTGTTTTTCCATAGTAGGAGGATTACCGGTAAAAGAAATAAACTTTTTCTAGATTTACACAGAATTAATTAAAAAAATATCTAGTTTAATTTATCGTTGTTAAGTTCGATATTTTTGGACTAAAGTCCTTATCTAGTGTGCTAACTAACCCCAGCTTTAAAGCTGGGGTTATGGATGTGATATGAAAAGTGGGCTTTAGTCCTTCATTTTTTCAACGTTAAATTAAACTAGAGCCTTAAAAATCTATAATATGCTTGACATTAAAATATCTGAGAAATTAAAATCAAAATGGAATAACATTGCTATAGGTTCTATTCAGGCTGAGATAATAGTAAAACCTTCCGGCCGGGAATTAGTGGAAAAGCTTGATACTGCTTGCAATGAGTTCTCAAGTAAGCATATAGTTGAAGATATTTCGAAATTAAAACCCATTGCCGATTCCCGTAAAGCATACAAAGCATTAGGTAAGGATCCTGCTCGTTATCGTTTATCGTCCGAAGCTTTGTTGCGTCGTATTGTGAAAGAGAAAGGAATATATAAAATCAATAATATTGTCGATATAAATAATCTGCTTTCAATAACTTCTTATTATTCAATTTGTGTATTTGATATTTCAAGATTACAAGCACCAATTGAATTTACAATTGGAACAAAGGAAGATGAATACTATGGAATAGGACGTGGATTATTAAATATTGAGAATTTGCCTGTTTTTGAAGATCAGAAAGGAAAGTTCGGCAGCCCTACAAGTGATTCCGAAAGAGTGAAAATTACAAACGAAACAACATCCATTTCCATGAATATTATGTCGTTTAGCGGAATTGCAGATGTTGAGGTTCAATTAAATAAACTTAAGGAATATTTAATCAGGTTTGCCGAAGCAAAAAATATTAGATCAGGAATTATCACATAATAATTATTTCTTTTTCTTCTCTTCATGCACAAATTTTAAAGAGATTGAATTAACACAATGTCGTGTATTTTTAGTAGTAAATTTTTCACCAATAAAAATATGCCCCAGATGTGCCCCACAATTAGCACAAACAATTTCTGTTCTTTGTCCATCAGTGTCAATAATTTGTTTTACTGCTTTATTTATTTCATCGTCGAAACTTGGCCAGCCACAATGCGAATCAAATTTATCTTCAGATTTGTATAAAACAGCATCGCATCGTTTGCAGGTATAAATACCTTTTTCTTTATTATCTACATACTTGCCACTATAAGGTGTTTCTGTTCCTTTATAAATAATAACCTGTTCTTCTTCTGGTGTAAGCTTATTAAATTGCATGGTATCTTGTGCTAAAACATGATTAACTGAAAATAAAAATATGACTAAAATAAATATTCGTAACATGATTTTTATTTATGTAAACAAAATCATAAACAAAAGGTTTTTATTATATATCTTATTTAGTAAATTTAGGTTATATAATAATTTATGAATGATCAGGTTAAAATAATTGAAGCCATTGCATTTGCTTCTGAAAGGCATAAAAGTCAAATACGAAAGGGAGCAGGCAAAGTACCTTATATAAATCATCCTGTAAAAGTTGCTCAGTTATTATCACAATATGGTGAAGATGATCCGGATTTAATTATCTCTGCATTTTTACATGATGTAATTGAAGATACTACAAAAAACGAAAAAGAAATTAAGGAAATTTCAGGTTTGATTTTGGATAAATTTGGCGAAGATGTTCTACTTACCGTACTTGAAGTTTCTGATAATAAGAGCCTTCCTGTCGAGGAAAGGAAACATTTGCAAATTATACATACTCCAAAACTTTCTGACAAAGCCAAAAAACTAAAAATTGCTGATAAAATTTGTAATATTCTTGATATTAAGAATGATCCTCCGGAGAACTGGCCTGTAAAAAGAAAATTAGCATATCTTGACTGGTCAAAACAAGTTGTTAACGGGGCAAAAGGCTTAAATAAAAAACTTGACAAGTATTTTGATCAGGTTTATAACGAAGTTTATTCTTTATTAAAAATTGGTACTTAAATTGATCTATTTCGGAAAGTTCTGGTAAGGTATGATAGATTCAAAATAAAAAGTTGACACTTATAAATTTCACAATTTGCTTAATAATATCAATTAAATGTAAATTAATGATTGAAAATTTAGGCATTTTAGTCATTTCAAACTTTAGGCACTTGCATTTAATAAGGTTTCCCTACAAATTTTACAATTAAAAAAAGCACAAATAATCCGGCCGGGAATAATATCCACGATGATATTCCAAAAGCGGCAGGAATAGTTCCAATAATTACCGAAACAGCTCCTACAGTGAGCGCATAAGGCAGTTGTGTTCTCACGTGTTCGATATGATTACATGAACTTGCCAGCGAACTTAAGATTGTTGTATCGGAAATCGGAGAGCAATGATCACCAAAAACAGAGCCTGCTAATACCGCAGAAACAACATTATAAAAAATAGCTAGTGATGCTTCATGACCAAGACCGGTATTTTGTGCAATTAACCACGATGCAGGTAAAATTAAAGGGTATAATATCGCCATAGTACCCCATGACGATCCGGTTGAAAATGCCACTAAGGCACCAAGGATAAAAGTAACTGCAGGTATAAACTGAGGAGCAATATTTATACTTACTAAGCTTTGTGAAATAAATTCGGCTGTATGTAAATGTTTTGTTACCAGTGCTATTGACCATGCTAAAACTAAAATGACAATTGCCGTTAGCATGGTTCTGAAACCATTTATCATGCTATCTATAGTAGCTTTTAAATTCAGAATTTTCTGAACAAGTGTAAGTAAAATTGCTACCAGAACTCCCGAAATTGAAGCCCAGAGTAAAGCTTTAAATGAATCGCTGTTTCCAATTACAGTAGATAGTTTTGTTGAAAAAGCCAAATTAGTGTCGTGCCAAACTGATTGATCCCAACCCGTATATAGTAATCCTGCAAGTGTTCCGAAAATTACAATAAAAACAGGTATAGCAGCATTGTACCATTTTGGATTTATATGTTCGGATACTTCTAATTCATTTAATTTATTTGAAAAAGTATTACTATCATCATCTAAGTTAATATCATCTGAAAGTCGTGCTCTTTTTTCAGCATTAAACATTGGCCCAAAATCAACCTGTTTTCTAATTAGAATTAAAATGAAAAGCAAGGCAAAAATCGGGTAAAAGGCATATCCGAGTGAACTAAGAAAAATGCCATATGCACTTTCATTAATCCCGATTGTATTAATACCATCCTGAATATAACTTAATTCTGCTCCAATCCATGTAGTAACAAATGCGATAGCAGTTATTGGTGCTGCAGTTGAGTCAACAATATATGCCAGTTTTTCGCGACTTATTTTCAATTTGTCAGTTACAGGACGCATTGTATTACCAACAACCAGTGTATTAGCATAATCATCAAAAAATATTGCGATTCCTAAAAGCCATGTTATAAATTGACCTGAACGCGGACTGTTGGCATATTTCGATAAAATATTAACAACTCCTTTCATTCCACCATTACGGGTAATGATATTTACCATGGCGCCAATCAGCATCGAGAATACAATAATGGCCATGTGTCCTCTTTCGGTTAAAGATTCAAGTATATAAGTATCAACTATAGCAAACATTCCTTTAAAAATGGCAGGAATTAAAGCTGTATCCTGGTACCAAAACATAGTTGCAGTGCCTACTAAAATACCGATAAAAAGCGCGGTAAAAACTTCATTAAATATTAGGGCGAAAAGAATTGCTATAAGTGGTGGAATAACTGAAAACCACAACGGAATGGGTGTTATTTTTTTTGAATATGTATAATTGGAAATTTTAATTTCAAAATCCTGTTTTTCAGTAAATTTATATTGAAATGTTGCAGTTCCTTTAATAACCCTTACTACAACAGGTTTATTATTTATTTTAATTGTAACGGGATAGCCTTCAAATCTCTTTCTGAATTCTTGATTTTTAAAATTTAGTTTTATTTCAGTTTTAATTCCTTTGACAATAATATTTGTCATTTCAACAGAAACATCATCCTTATTTAATTCCGGAATTTCCGGTATATCATTCGCTATACTGAGCTTAATAAATAATATTGCAAAGATTAAACTGAGATATATTTTCTTCATTAAGGATATTATTAGCAACTATTATTTGAAAAATTACATCTCTAAAATAGAGAAAAAAAAGAAATTTTCATCTTTTTTTGACACTGTACTTTATATTTGGTTTAAGTGTTATAAACATTTAAAAACTTGATTACATCGATATTAACTTGTTATTAAGCATAAATAACTTGATTATTAATATGTTAATATTGATTATAATTTGCTTTAAATTTTGATTTTAAACTAAAAAGAACTAATTTGTAATAATAATATTTGAATCATGGGAATGTATCTCGATTTTGATTTTCTGAATATTGAACACGAAAATCTGGCTCCCAAACAAGGTCGGATACTAATATCAGAACCATTACTGTCCGATACGTATTTTAAACGATCGGTAATACTTATTACTGAATATTCGGAAAAAGGAGCAGTAGGTTTCGTTTTGAACAAATCTGTTGACATACCTATTAACGAGGTCCTTTCTGATTTTCCGAATTTTAAAGCTAAGGTATATGTTGGAGGTCCTGTAGCAAAGGATACTATTCATTTTTTGCATACACTTGGTGAATTAGTTCCAAATTCGGTTCATGTACTGGATAATATATACTGGGGTGGAGATTTCGATGTTTTAAAAGAATTAATTAATGAAGGACTTGTTGATTTAACGCAAGTCAGATTTTTCCTGGGATATTCCGGATGGAGCCCTGATCAACTGGAAAACGAAATTGAAGATAATGCCTGGTTGGTAACACGGGTTGAATCATCGAAAATTATGTCAGGCGATAAGGATATATGGAAAAAAACTTTAGATGAACTAGGTAAGAAATATAAAATCTGGTCGAACTTTCCTGAAAATCCTGCAATGAATTAATGTGATCCATTTTTAAAAGCAAGCATATTTAATTTATCAACAAACTGACGAGCAATGTTATTAAAATATCGCCTGTCTTTATATGCCAGAACCCATCTTATACCTGAAATACTATTCGTAAAAAATATTTCATCTGCATTTAACAGGTGAGTTTCTTTTAATGAATTTTCAAATTCTATTTTTAATCCGTTTGAATCGGCGATTTTAAGAATCTGTTTACGCATTATTCCTGCTACCGGACCATCTTTCAGAGGAGGAGTAGAAATAGTATCTCCTTTAATTAAAAATATATTTGAACTGATTCCTTCAACTATATTTCCACAATTATTTAATAAAATACAATCACCTAAATTATTTTCTTTAGCGTAATTTCCTGCCATTACAAATAGTAAAGCATTTGCCGATTTTAGATTTGAGAATGTATTTACGGGCTTTTTTATGTCGTTAAAAATATCAATGATTAAGCCCTTCTGATTTAATTTGTATTTATCGTTCTCGATATGTTCAGTGTCTACTAAATAAGAAACATTATTATCTGCAGGGGTATATTTTCCACCTTCGTTTCTAAAAACACTTAGTCGAATACGAACTCCTTGGTATAACTTGTTTTTGTGTAGTAATTTTATTATTTCCTTTTCTATAAAACCAGTTTCAATTACTGTTGGAACTTCCATTTTTAAGATTTCCATTCCATACCTTAAACGGTTCAAGTGATCTTCGAAAAACTGAATTTCTGTTCCATTAGCATGCATGGTTTCAAATAATGCATCACCATAACAAAAAGCCCTGTTTTTGAAACTTAATCCAAACTCATCGCGATAATGATATTCGCCATTGTATAATATGAAGGAGTTAACTGCCACTTCTTATTTAGTTTAAAGGTTCTGATTCTGTAATTTTAGGGATGATTAAATGCGTAAATGATTAAATATTATTCTATGTACGATGAATTTTTTCCCGATAGCTATCGGGATTTGTCATTCAATCATTTTATCATTACCTATTAAATTCGTGATAGTACCATTTATTTTTGGGTCAATTATCTGATTAACATATTTTTCAATATTTTCATTAAGGCCGACTTTCATCCCTTTTACACCGGCTTTTTCCGCGGCTTCGACATCTCTTGGTTTATCTCCAATCATAAAAGATTTTTCAGGATCGATATTGAATCGGGCAATTGCTTTTTCTATTAATAGAGAATCTGGTTTTCGGCAAAGGCATTTTTCATTAACACTATGATGAGGACAATAATATATTTCAGAAAGTTCAACATTTACTTTTTTTAATTCATCAGCCAGATATTTATGAATATCTTCAACATGTTTATGGGTGTATATTTGTTTAGAGATTCCTCCCTGGTTAGTAATAATAAATAAAAGGTAACCTTTATCGTATAGTTTTTTGAGTGAAGGAATTATCCCTTCATTAATTTTAAATTCTTCTAGTTTGTATGTATAATCTCCCGGATCAAAATTAATAACACCGTCTCTGTCTAGAAAAATAGCTTTATTCATAAGTAATTATAAGAAAGTAAATAACTGACCCAAAAATACATTAATCAATTTAGGTTCTAAAATAATTGGGAAAAGAAAACCAAATACAGCACCAATAAAATGTGCATCATGATTTACATTATCGCCACTACGTTTACTCATATAATGAGAATATGCCAGGTAGGCAACTCCTAAAATAATTCCGGGAATTGGAATAATAGCATATAATTCAATTGTTTGTAAAGGGAAAAAGAATATGTGCGTAAATACAATTGCAGAAACTGCTCCGGATGCTCCAACTGAATTATACCAGGAATTATCTTTTTGTTTTTTTATGGTTGTAACGGTAGCAAAAACCATGCTTGCAAAATACAATATTCCAAATGATAATACAGGTGATTTTATGATTCCTTCGGTAGCTAATTGTTTAAAAATACTTTCAACTGAATTTCCAAAAGAATAAAGTACAAACATGTTAATAAAAAGATGAATCCAATCGGCATGTAAAAATCCATGTGATATTATTCTGTACCATTCTTTTTTATGATAAACCGCATAAGGATTGAGTTGTAACTTGTTGAATAATTCCCTGCGATTAAATGCTATTACTGATATTATTGATGTTATTACGATAAGTAAAATTGTCATACTGAAAATATTAATGTAGAATTTTATAAACGAGTTCTTTTAATAATTCACCATGCGAAGTACTAACATTATTAAAGCCTTTGGATTTAAGATCGTACTCTCTAAGCAAACTTATGATTTGAACTGTTTTTTGGGGATTGTAATTTTTTGCAGCTTTCTCGTAATCTCCAACAAAATATGGACTTACTTTTAAAGTAGCGGCTACATTTCTTCGATCTCTTTTATCTTTAATAAAATGGTAAGTCAATACTTTGCTAAAAAAATAATATAAAGTTGAAATAGTTAATGTAAAGGGATTATCCTTTGGATTATGGCCAAAATAATTTACAATTCGGTTTGCTTTTAAAACATTCTTTTGAGTAAGAGCCTTATGTAACTCAAAGTTATTATAGTCTTTACTTATTCCTATATTTCGTTCAATATGCGTTGTGGTAATATTAAATTCACCATCAGGAAGGGTAATAATTAATTTTTCTAATTCGTTAGCAATTTTACTTAAATCATTACCCAAATATTCAGTTAGTAACATTCCTGCATTAGGATCAATGGTTCTGTTTTTATTTTTTAAATAACCATTTATCCAACCCGGAATTTCATTGTCGTATAATTTCTTTGATTCGTATAAAACCCCATTTTCGTTAATAGCCTTGTAAAGCTTTTTTCTTTTATCAAGAGTCTTATACTTATAGTTTATTACAAGTAATGTAGATTTTAGCGGAGTGTTTACATAATGAATCAAATCATCAATATTCTTGATATTTTGAGCCTCTTTTACAATAACAACCTGATGATTTGCCATCATCGGAAATCTTTTAGCAGTATTTATAACAGTGTGTATTTCAGCTTCTTTCCCATACAACACTGTTTGATTAAAAGATTTTTCGGCATCGCTTAATACATTATTATGTATATATTTTGTAATCAGGTCGATAAAGTAAGGTTCATCACCCGATAAAAAATAAACTGGTTTGTAAATTTTGTTTTTTAAGTCGGATAGTATTTGCTCAAAACTCATATTTAAACTCTATTAAAAACGTAAGTGCTTAACAGATTCCTTATTTTCTCTAATTTCTTTTAACGCTTCAATAGCAATTTTAACATGATCGTCAACGTATTTTTCAGTTACCAGTTTATCACTTTCCGAAGTTTTAATACCGGTCGAAATCATCGGTTGATCAGTTACCAGTAAAAGTGCTCCTGTTGGTATTTCATTGGCAAAACCTACTACAAAAATAGTTGCAGTTTCCATATCTATTGCCATTGATCGGGTTTTTTGCAGATATTTTTTAAATCGTTCATCGTATTCCCAAACACGTTTATTGGTAGTAAATACAGTACCGGTATAATAATCTCTTTTGTGATTTCGTATAGCACTGGAAACGGCCATTTGTAGTGCAAAAGCAGGCAAAGCAGGAATCTCGGGTGGTAAAAAATCATTTGAAGTTCCTTCGCTGCGAATGGCGGCAATTGGTATTATCAAATCACCCAGTTCATTTTTCTTTTTTAATCCTCCGCATTTACCAATAAACAGAGCGGCTTTTGGGTTAATGGCACTTAATAAATCCATTATTGTTGCAGCATTAGCACTTCCCATTCCAAAATCAATCATTGTTATTCCATCAGCAGTAGCACATTGCATATTAGCGTTTGGATCAATAATTTCTACATTATTCCATTCTGCAAATAATTCCAGATAATGAGAAAAATTGGTTAATAAAATATATTCCCCAAACTGGTCAAGCGGACATCCTGTATATCTGGGTAACCAATCTTTTACTATTTCATCTTTTGTTTTCATAGGATGGTATTTTGTTTTAATTCTTTCTTATTTTTATAAACTTAATTAATAAGCAGATTTATATGGAGAGGTTAAATTTACCAACTTATTCATTCAATATAAAATTAATAGAACAAAGAAAATACATTTTTGATTTTATTCGAAAGAAATTTGTGATATTAACTCCTGAAGAGTGGGTTCGGCAAAATTTTCTACGATTCCTTGTTGATGACAAAAAATATCCTGCTTCGTTAATTGCTGTTGAGATGGAGTTTAAACTTAATAACTTATCAAAAAGGAGCGATGCTGTTATTTATAATAAAAAAGGTTTACCTTTTTTAATTCTTGAATTTAAAGCACCTGAAATAAAGATTAACCAAAAAGTATTTGATCAGATTGCAAGATATAATATGAAATTAAATGTTGATTTTTTAATTGTATCTAATGGCTTAGATCATTATTGTTGCAAGATTGATTATGAAAAACAGGATTACTTTTTTTTAAAGGAAGTGCCGGGATTTAATCAGATAGCAAATTACAATGATATATTATGAGTTTAATCCAAAAACTAAAATACTACACTAGGTACTTAGCAGATCTGCTAACAAGATGATAATAAGATTGCTAATTTAAATGCATTTTATTAAATTAGCCACTTAGCACTTTGTTTTAAACTAAACTTAAAGTTTAATAAAAACTAACATGAACAAGTTATCATACATTCTCTTTTTCATATTATTATTTATTTCTTTTAACCAATTATTCGCTCAGCAACTTACCGAACAAGGCAATCCATATATTCAGAATTATAACGATAACGATTACAACACACCAGAGAATCAAACATGGGCAGTTATACAAGACCATCGCGGAGTAATGTATTTTGGTAATAACAACGGTGTATTGGAATTTGACGGAACCAACTGGCGACTTATTGAAATATCAAACAAATCAGCAGTTCGTTCATTAGCAATCGACAGCACGGGCAGGATATTTGTTGGTGCTGTTGGTGAATTTGGCTATTTACAAGCCGATAGCACAGGTTCTATACAATATGTTTCACTACTTGAAAAAATATCTGAAGAAGAACAGAATTTTATGGATGTATGGGAGATTTTTATTATTAATGAAAGTGTTATTGTAAAGACTTCTGGCAAAATTTTCTTAATAAAGAATAATAAAACCAAAGTATTCAAATCAGAAAACAATTTTCATGTTTCATTTTTTGTAAACAATGAATTTTTTGTGAAAGAAAAGGACAAAGGATTATTAAAACTAGTTGATGACTACTTGCAATTTGTACCAAATAGTGAGCAATTTGCAAATGAACCTCTTCATATAATGCTTCCTTACGAAGAAGATAAAATATTAATAGTTACACGCGAACGCGGTATATTTATATACAATCCAAACAAAAAAAACGCTAAGTTCTCAAAACCCGAAGAATTTAAGGAAGCAGATAATTTCCTTATAAAAAATCAGGTATACTGTGGTACAAAACTAAACAATGAACAATTTATTTTAGGAACATCACAAAATGGATTAATAATTATTGATAAATCAGGAAATATTCTACAACATTTTAATAAGGATATTGGTTTGCAGAATATTAAAACTTTAAGTGTTTATGTTGATTCTCAAAAAAATATCTGGGCAGGTTTAAACAATGGTATTTCATATATTGTAACGAACTCCCCTCTTACACTTTATAATGAAAAAAACGGTTTGCTTGGTTCTGTTTACACAACAACAATTCATAAAGGTTGGCTATACGCGGCAACTTCAGTCGGACTTTTCAGGAAAAATTTGCAAAACAACTTTAAGGTACTTGAAAATACAAAAGGGCAAGGATGGTATTTAACTGAAATTCAAGGCGAATTATTCTTTGGGCATGCAGAAGGTGTTTTTATAATTAGAGATAATATTGCAAAAAAAATCGTAACAAATGTTAAAACTATATGGAACTTAAATAAATTGAAAAACCTGTCTGCCGAACAGACAGGTGTTAGGCAAGATAAATCATATATATTAGCCGGCCATAATACCGGGTTGATACTATTAGAGTTTAAAAACGGCAATTGGGTTCTAAAACATAATATCAGGGGATTTGATAAATCATCTCACATTGTACAGGAAGATGATAATGGTAATATATGGATAAGTCATAGATTTAATGAAGTTTGTCGGCTCAAACTAAACCAAACTCTTGATAGTGTTATTGAATTGAATTTTTATAATTCTAATCATGGTTTACCTCAGGATAACTATAATTTTGTTTTTAAAATTAAAGCAGCAAATCAAAACTCAAGAATACTGTTCGGTACTGAGAAAGGGATTTACAAATTTAACCCGGAAACAAACCGGTTTGTTCCTGATGAAACATTCAATAAATTATTTGATAAAGAAAAATTAATCGACAAATTTGCACAGGATGCTAATGGTAATATCTATTTCCAACATGGAGGTGAAAAAGGAGTGCTGCTTTTTCAAAACGATAGCACATACATATTAGAAAAAACACCATTTTTAAAATTCAAAGGTTTATATATTGAAAATCTCTCCATAATTGATACAAACAATATATTTTATTGTACCGAAGAAGGCCTTATACAATACAATCCGCAAATCAAGCCCGATTACAATGTTCCTTATCCTGTGCTTATCAGGCAGGTGTTTGCTAATGACTCACTTATTTTTGGTGGTACTGAGAATAAGTGCGATAATAATGTATTACCTTACAAACAGAATAATCTGCAATTTGCTTTTTCGGCATTATATTATGAAGACCATAATAAAACACGATATAGTTATTTTCTGGAAGGATTTGATAAAAACTGGTCGGAATGGTCACTGAAAACCGAAAAAGAATACACTAATTTACCGGAAGGAAACTATATATATAAAGTAAAAGCAAAGAATATCTATGATAAAGAAAGCACGGTAGCACAATACCAGTTCGAAATTTTAGTTCCATGGTATCGTACCATTATCGCTTATATTATTTATGGTATTAGTGTACTTTTTTTAGTTTGGCTTATTGTTAAACTTTATACAATAAATCTGAAAAGGGAAAAAGATAATCTTGAAAAAGTTGTTAAAGAAAGAACTATTGAAATTTCCCGGCAAAAAGAAGAAATTCAGACACAGGCAGAACACGTAGCAAGTGTAAATAGAGAACTTGAAAAACTATCCATAATTGTGCAGGAAACCGACAATGCTGTTATTTTGGCAAATCTCGATGGGAAAATTGAATGGGTTAACGAAGGCTTTTATAAATTATATAAATATTCACTAAGCAGGTTTATTGATAAAAAAGGAAATAATATTTTTACAACAAGCAGTAATCCTGATATTAAAAACATTGTAGAACGTTGTTTGAGTCAAAAGAAAAGTATTACTTATGAAAATCGGGTTACAGATAAAACAGATAAAATAGTATGGATTCAAACAACACTAACTCCAATTATTAATAATAAGGGAGAAGCCGAAAAACTTATAGCTATAGATTCTGATATTACCAAACTAAAAGAAGCAGAAAATGAGATACTAAAGAAAAATGAGGAAATCATGGCACAAAATGATGAATTGGAAGTTCATCGAAATCATCTCGAAAAATTAGTGACAAAACGAACCTCTGAACTTGAAAAAGCAAAAGTACATGCCGAAGAATCTGACCACCTGAAATCTGCTTTTCTTGCAAACATGTCGCACGAAATACGCACACCGATGAATGCTATTATTGGGTTTTCAAATTTGTTAGACGACACGGATATGCAGGATACTGACAAAAAAGAATTAATATCTCTTATTAATCATAATAGTAATACATTATTGCATCTTATTGATGATATAATTGATTTATCTAAAATTGAATCCAATCAGTTAGTTATCGATAAAAAAAATTGTAATTTAAATAATATATTTAATGTGCTTATTGATTTATTTAATGAAAATAAAAAATTAATATTTAAAGATAATATTGAACTAAAATACACCCCGGGTTCAAAAGATAAAAAACTTTCAATTTATTCCGACCCTGCTCGTATACAACAAATCATTTCAAATCTTATCGATAATGCCTTAAAATTTACAGAAACAGGATCTGTAGAATTCGGTTATACCATTGAAGATAAACCTGGCAGAAACATTCGATTTTTTGTAAAAGATACGGGAATAGGACTAACTAAAGATCAACAAAAAATAATATTTACCCGTTTTACAAAAGCAGAAAATGATAAAAGAAAACTATACAGGGGAGCAGGACTGGGTTTGGCTATATGTAAAAATCTTGTTAATATGCTTGGTGGGGATATTTGGATTGAATCTGAACTAAATCATGGAGCAATTTTTTATTTTACAATTCCTTATGAGAATATATCAGAAGAAGAAATGCCGGTTAAAGAAAAACCAAACCAACAGACTAATTATAACTGGCCCGGCAAAACTATTCTTATAGCCGAAGATGAAGAAAGCAATTATCGTTATTTTGAAATGATATTGTCACAAACACAGGCAAATATTTTGCATGCCGAAAATGGAATAGAAGTTATTGAAAAATGTAAAAACAATAAAATAGATTTGGTTTTAATGGATATAAAAATGCCTGAGATGGATGGTTTGGAGGCAACTAAGCAGATAAGAGAGTTTGAAAAAGAAATGCCAATTATTGCCCTAACAGCATTTGCAATGGAAAACGACGAAAAAATGAGCATTGAAGCAGGGTGTAATGCATACATGTCCAAACCTGTACGTAAACCGGATTTGTTGGGCTTGTTAAATAAATTTCTTACATAGGGTTTACGTGAAAAAGAAGTGCAACCGCTTTTCGCGGTGGAACGGATAGTTATGGCATTTCTTGCCCGTACCACGGCGAATAGTCGTTGCACGGGCGCAGTACAACAGGCATTTCTGTTGAATTAATAAAAAATGAAATTGATTGGTTAATTGTTTTTGTTGATTAGTTGAAACATAAACTCATCTTTTTTTCCTTGAGGAAATATAAGCCAGTCTCGTTTTGTGCCAATTAGTTTAAAACCTTTACTTTGGAATAAGTTTAAACTATCGATATTATCTTCAGTAATATTGCAATAAAGCTGATGCAATTGCAGGCTATGGAAACTATATTTAATTAGTACATCTAAGGCATCGGATGCATAACCTTTTTTCCTATTCGATTTATTTGCAACTAAAATGCCAACTCCTGCACGTTTATGCATTGGTTCGAAATCAAATAAGTCAATTGAACCAATGGTTTGGATTACTTTATCATCGGTTTTTTCAATCATTAATCGTATTTGTTTAAGCTGGAAAATATCCTTATGCGAATTATCTATAAATTGTTTAATGACATGTTTTGAAAAGGGAGTAACAGTATTGCTTAACTGCCAGATAGAACTATCGTTTTCCCATGAATAAATTGAGTCAATATCATTTGGTTCAATAGCTCTTAATCTGGTTATCTTTCCTGAAAGTATATCCGGTTGTGTGTTTGCCAATATTTAGATTTTTATCATCAACATTAACGATTCGCTGTTGTGCTGATTTCAAGTTTTATAATATCTTCTTGCCCGAAACCGCTTTCGTCATATTTTGAGATATATGCATTATTACCATCCCCGATTGGGTAATAAAACAAGTCATCATCGGTAGAATTTATAGGATATCCAATGTTAACAGGTTTGGACCATATATTCTTTTCAATATTTTGTGTTAAAAAAATATCAAATCCACCCATATTATAATGTCCCTGCGAACTAAAGTACAAAGTTTTACCATCTTCAGAAATTACGGGTGTTTCTTCATTAAATGACGTATTTATTTCACTTCCAAGATTAATTGCTTCGCCCCAGTCGTTTGTATGTTTATCGAATTCGCATTTATAAATATCAGTACCACCAAATCCGCCTTTTCTATTACTCACGAAATAAATAGTTTTACCATCATTAGACAGAGATGCAAATGTTTCATGAAATTTCGAATTAACATTTTTATTTAATTTCTCCGGAACTGACCATTTGTTTCCTTCCAAACGACTTATGTATATATCACTATTAAAATTATCGTGTCTATAAAGAACCAAATTTTTTCCGTTAGCGGATAAAAAACATGTATAATAATCACCATCAGATTTTAAATCGGGTGAAATGTTAACAGGGGCAATCCAATGTTCTCCTACTTTTTTTGAGTATAATATAGCATCATAGAATTTTAACTTTGATATGTATACCATAGACTTTTCATCTGATGAAACAGCAGGTCTTATATTTGAGAATTTATTATTTATTAGATTCCCAATATTAACTTCAGTGACTGTAAGTGGATTACTAATTAGTTCCTTGGCAGTCTTACACGATTGAATTTGTATATCAATATAATCGATATTATAATTCTTTTGGGTTGATACCAACTCTACAAATTTTTCAAAAGTTTCAATGGCTTTATCAAGCTGATTGTCAATCTGATATGCGCAGGCTAAATAGAACATTGTTCTATATGGAGCTTTTGTTTCTTTAAAAGATCCCTCTTTTATTGATTTTGAAAGATTATTGCACGCTTCTTCTAAATAAGGAATTGATTTGTGTTTTTGCCCGGGAACCTGTAAATAACATTCACCAATTCGGTGTTTTATGTAGACATTATCTATACCGTTTTTATAAATATTTAAATATAAAGATAATGCTTCATTATAATCTTCGAATAAAATATAATATTCAGCATCAGAAAAGGCTTCCTTTAATGCATCTTTATTTTGTGAAAATGATGCATGAGAGGCAATAAAAATAATTAAAGCAGCCAATAATATCTTTTTCATAATACAGTAGATAAGATAATTAAACAGGAACAATTTACTTACATTAAACAAAAAAAACCAGTTTTTATGCTTAATTATATGCTTCTTTTTTTGTTAGCCTTATTCTGTCTGCGATTAAAATAGATTATAATTAATCCAAGAAGTATCCCGGCGATACTAATATATAGAATCATCCATATATTCTTGTCTTTATCAGTATCTTTTGTTGCTGCTGGAGTCTCATCAACCGGTGTTACGAACTCTTTAGAAGCTTTTGATGCAATAAGCAAACCCTCCATAATAGCGAATAATTGTTTAAGTTCGTCCTCAGTATATTTATTTGTACTAATGAGATATTTTTTGAAATCATCCAATGTAATAATATCAATAGCTGTTGCGTTTATATTAGTTAAAACACTTGCTATGTCAGTTTTCAATAAATTCTCAAGATTAGCCAATAAAGTTGGTACAGAGATTCCGGAGTTTTGTAAATAATCTTCAAGCAATTTTATAATATCATTATTATTATAATCTTTAGTTTCTGATTTTAATTCAAGATGTTGAATTACAGCTAAATTATTTTCAAAACTATTTTTATTAGTATTAACCGAATCCAATACCTCTTTTAAATCTCCACTGGCAAGGCCTAATAATGCTTCAATAAATTCAGGAGTATTATCAGTAGAATTAATAGCTAATGCAATAATTAATGCCTGGGCTTGTTCTTTTGATAATCCTAAAGCAGCAGCTTTAGCATAAAATTGATTAACTAAACTTTCTACAGAACTTGCTGATTTTATTTCAGAAGTGTTAATTAAGCTTTGAAATCCTTCGCTATTAAATGTGTTTATTCCGGTTAATACTTCTGCAAAATCTTTATTAATAGGAGTATGCGAAATAATAACTTCTTCGTTTTTAACATTATTATGTTTATCAACCAGTTTGAAATTAAGTTTGCTTTTTTCTCCTTTAGGTTCAAATTCATAAACAAAACTTTCTTTCTTAATGTCAAAAGTTTCAGTGTTAATTAACTTATCATCAACATAAGTTTCAACAAGTAGTTTTGAACCTCGTTCAACAGATAATTTTATTTTTACGGTTTTATTGCCATTTGCTCCTAAACTAATTATTTTATCAACAATACGTAATTCGGCTTGAGTATCTTTTGGTAAGTACGAAACTGTAACTTCCTCTGTTTTTACATTATTGTTTTTATCAATAAGTTTAAATTTGATTTTACTTTTACCTATTAATGGTTTGTATTCATAAATGAAATCATTTTTCTTAATATCAAATTCTTCAGAATTAATTAGCTGGTCATTATAATAAGTGTTTACATATAATTTATTACCCTTTTGTAATGATAATTTTATTTTTATGTTTGCCTGATCTGTATAAAGTAAATTTGTATCTAGAATAATATTGGGCATTGTATCAACTAAAGCAAGCGCTTCAGGTTCTTCCTCAACTGATGAAAGGAAAATTTCTCTTATATCATAACCGGTAGAAATATAATATTGTGTTTCATTTTCATCAAAAGTACTTTCATATACAAGATGATTAACACCCAAAGGTGTTTGGTACTGATAATTTAAATCATCTTTATCTGGTTTAAGAATGGCAATTGTATCTTGTCCGGCTTTATCGATAATATTAATACTGAAATCTTTCTTATTTCGGTCGATTTCATTATCCATTTCTAAAATACCTTCAATCAGAAAGTTGTTGTATTCAGGGATGTTGAACAATTGAAAATGATATATGTCTTGACCTCCATATCCTTTTTTCGAAAATTGTGAGCAGTAAGCATAATGCCCTTTTTCATAAGGAACAAAGAAAACATCATCGTCAGTTGTATTTATAGGATAACCAATGTTTACAGGCTCCGCCCACTCTCCGCTACTATTAAGTTCTGAGTAGAATATATCATATCCACCCATTCCTGAATGTCCTTCAGAACTAAAGAAGAGTCTTTTTCCATCGGGTGTTAAAAATGGAGTGTTTTCATTCCAGCGTGTATTAATTACACTACTAAGATTTGTTGCTTTTCCCCAGGTTGTGTCGGTAGCCCTTTCAGAAACATATATGTCTAAATCACCATAACCATTTTCGCGATTACTTACAAAGTACAGTTTTTGATTGTCAGGAGATAGTGAAGCGTGAGATTCCCAGTATTTTGTATTGATGTTTTCTCCCAGTTTTCGAACTTTAGTCCAAAATCCATTTTTAAAGTAACTTACATAAATATTACCATCGAAATCATCATCGCGATATATATATAGTTCTGTTCCATCGTACGATAAGCCTGTAGTAGCACTATTATCATCAATGCCTAATTGCCCCATAAGGTTAATAGGATAACTCCATTGCCCACTACTGTCTTTTTTGGAGTAAAAAATTGCATCGTAAAATTGGAGAGCAGCAGTAAAAACCATTGTAGTGCCATCGCCGGAAACAACCGCGTTAAATTCATTAAATCGGGTATTAATTTTATTCCCAATATTCTTGGCTATAAAAAATACAGGATTGTACTGAAATTGTATTGCATTACGGCAAGCATCAAATTGTCTGTCAAGATAATCAGTATCGTAAATGTCTTTATTGGCAACTTTTTGTGTTCTGGTAATAGCATTTTGAAAACCCGTATATGCATCAATAGCTTCGTTAATTTTATTATTCACTAAATAGGCATTACCCAGGTAGAAAAGAGCATCAACGGGAGCTAACTTTTCAGCATAAGTATTATTTCGATAATTGAATGTTGTTTTATTTATTGCATTTTCAAAATAAGGAATCGATTTAGCTTTTTGTCCGGGTATATGAAGGTAACAGAAACCAATTTTATACATTACATTATAATTTAAAGAATCGGCTTCAAGCACTCTTAAAAACAATGGTAATGCTTCTTCGTAATCTTCGTAAAAAAACCATGAGTCTGCGTCCAGAAACATTTCTTCAAGTTCGTAATATTCTTGCGTAAATGTTTTAGAAATAAATATAATGCTCAAAAATATGAGTATGATTATCTTTTTCATAAATGCCTTTATTAATAAACACACGAAATTAGATAAAAATAATGAAAATTTCGCGTATAGCGTTATAATCTTTGCTAAAATTCTATAAGCTTAATTAAATATGTGACAAAGGCTTAGAAAATACAGATTAATTTTCTGAAATGTTATTGTCATGTGTTTCTAATTCTTTTTCCTTTTCAGTAATATTCTCTCTTTCGAAAATTTGTATTCGGTAAATATCATTATTGCCATAACCTGTTTCTTTAAATTTCGAATAATAAGCAATTTCTCCATTTTTCAAAGGGAAAAAGAAAATGTCATCATCTGTGGTATTAAAAGGGAATCCCAGATTCTCAGGTTTTTGCCAGCTATTACCTTGTTTTTTTGATGTAAAAATATCAAAACCACCAATATTAAAATGACCTTTAGATGAAAAATATAAGGTTTTACCATTTTCGGTAATAAATGGAGCTGTTTCGTCAAAACTACTGTTAATTGTCGCTCCCAAATTTTCAGGTGGCCCCCAGTTTCCTTCAGTGTCAATAGTTGATTTGTAAATATCGAAACCTCCAAAACCTCCTTTACGATTGCTGGTAAAGTATATAGTTAATCCATCATCGGAAACACAAGTATGAGTTTCGGCAGCACTGGTATTAATGTTATTACTTAGTTTTTCAAGTTCACCCCATATGCCATTGTTAAACCTGCTTATATATAAATTAAAAATATCGTTATCATTTCTCATAAGATACAAGGTGTTTCCATCTTTTGTCAGATATACCGGTGTTAATGGATTGTCCGAATTAAAATCTAAGGAAATGTTTCTGGCAGGTAACCATCTTCCATCACGCTTTTTTGAAGAAAAAATACCATCGTAGAAACGCAGTTCACTGACAAAAACTATGGTTTCTTCATCTTCAGAAACTAATGGATTAACATTATTAAATTTGGTGTTAATATTTTTGCCCAAATTAGACTCAAAGATACTGGTAGGAATTTTTGTTAATTCTAATGCATTTTTACATGATATAATTTCTGCATTAACAATTTTATTTTGTTCTTCATCTTTCGGATCTAATAATTTTTTATATTTATTAAATGCTCCAATAGCATCTTCTAGCCTGTTGCTTACCCTATAAGCCATTCCTAAATATAAATAAGTTTCGATAGGCGCTTCCCTTTCGGTATAAATACCTTCACTATAACTTTCAGAAACATTTTCAACCGCTTCTTCTAAATATTTTATTGCATTCTGTTTCTGATTTGGGATATTTAAATAACAAAGGCCTATACGATGTTTAATGTTGGCATCTCTTCTTCCTGCATCATATAATTCAAGAAAAAAAGGTAGTGCTTCTCTATATTCCTCATACAATAATGAAAACTCACCATTAATGTATATTCTTTTTAAATCCTTTTTTGTTTGAGATTTAGCAGAAATAGAAATTGAAAAAATAACAATAAATGCTATTAAAAAATGTTTCATATTGATCTTGATTAAAACACGTAAAAACAAATGTAATAATTTATGTGAATTTTTCTAAGAAAACACAAATTATTTAAAAAACAAAACACCAGTTTGTTACCGTGTTTTACAAATTTTTTACACGTTTCTTTTGAAATCAAAATCTTCCAGATAATCGGAAAGTCTTTTTAAGAACATGCCTCCTAATGCACCATCGACTACTCTATGGTCATAGGCAAGCGATAATATCATTTTATGGCGTATTGCAATGGCATCGCCTGCAGGCGTTTCAATTACAGCAGGTTTTTTTACAATTGCTCCAATACCTAAAATAGCTACCTGTGGCTGATTGATTATTGGTGTTCCGGTTGTGTTACCAAATGTTCCGAAATTAGTTATTGTAAATGTACCACCCTGAATTTCATCCGGGATTAATTTGTTTTCGCGTGCTCTTGAAGCTAAATCATTGACATTAGAAGCTATTCCCATTAAATTTAATCGATCAGCATTTTTTATTACAGGTACAATTAAATTTCCTGAAGGTAAGGCTGTTGCAATACCAATGTTAATATTTTTCTTTTTAATAATATTATCTCCATCAACAGAAACATTTATCATTGGAAAATCTTTCAATGCTTTAACCGTAGCTTCAATAAAAATAGGAGTGAATGTAAGTTTTATATTTTCTTTTTCTAAAATTCGGTTTTTGTTTTTATTTCTCCAGTTTACAATATTAGTAACATCTGTTTCAATAAATGATGTTACATGTGGCGAGATTTGTTTTGAATGGATCATGTGTTC
The DNA here is from genome assembly GCA_030611105.1 of Bacteroidales bacterium. Taxonomy (GTDB): domain Bacteria; phylum Bacteroidota; class Bacteroidia; order Bacteroidales; family UBA12077; genus UBA12077. Next base: position 1,650 of record JAUWQL010000051.1, on the reverse strand, counting down.
AGCAATCAATTTTCGCATTCGATCCATCTCAATAATTTCATATTCCCCTCCAGAATAAATTTGATCTTTACTTATCTGAGGTTTAGAGACTTGTTGTACTGGAGTTTTTTCTTGTAACCGGGCTTTTGCTTCCGGGTCAATTCCTGTGTTGGTTCTGGCATTTAAATAATTAACTATGTCCTTCCTGGTAATTCTTCCAGTGTTTCCACTACCATTAATTTTATCTAATTCATCAACTGAAATATTCTCCTTTTCAGCAATATTTCTAACAAGTGGAGATAAGAATTTACCGCCGGGTGTTTTAGAAATTATTTGTTTACTTTGTTGTTCTTCGGATTTATCTTTTGGAACTATATTTATAGCTGGAATATTCTCAATAATAGTATTTTTGTCCGATTTTACTTCTTCTTCAAGGTCTTTGCTTTGATCTGTTTCTAAACCATTAGTGCTTAATATTACGATGGTATCTCCAACTTTTGGGATATCATTTTCATTAAATAATAGTTTCTCAATTATCCCATCATGAGGAGCAGGGATTTCTGAATCAACTTTATCTGTTGCAACTTCAACGATTGATTGATCTTCTTCTACTTTATCACCTACATTTACTAACCATTTTGTGATTGTGGCTTCAATAATTCCTTCACCCATTGCAGGTAGTAATATTTCAACTTTTGCCATTATAATTTATTTAAACTTGTTTTAAACTATTGTTAAATTATTTGGCCAAAATTATCGGCCAATTTGTTTAAAACCTTTGAGAAGAATGTTTAGATCGTTCCAGATGGCATAGTTTTTTGCATAAACCATATTGGAATTGTAGATGAAAGAATCTGAATGTTCTTTCTTAGATCCCAAGTCGAGCGGTGTTAAAATTCCATCTTTAATTTTAGGAAGATTATCTAATTTAACATCACTTTTCTTATCGTATCCTACCCAGGTTTTACATCCTAACAAAACATTTGCAGAATTGTTTATTAGTTTAAGGGATATTTTTAAGAAAAGTAATATTAATGGACTGAATATCAGAATTAAAATAGATGTGGTGATATCGAAAATCCTTTTGTTTCTGACATTATTTTTTTTCGATATTGCATTAATTTCAATAGTATATAATTCACCCGCTGTTTCAATTGAATTGCTTCCGATAATTGATAAAGTTTCCGGTTGTGCAATTTTAAAATCAATATTTAACCCGGTTAGTTGAAGCATGATTCCAATTATCTGATTCGAAGGAATATTTTTTGCACAAAAAACAATTTCATCGATTTTATGAATTTTTATTATTTCCTCAAGTTGATTTATTTTCCCAATATGATAGTCACTTTGAGATTCCGCTGAAGGAGCTACTTTACCAACAATGTATGGTTTTATCTCAGCTTCAGTTATAATCTTTTCAACTCTTTGTATTTCATCTATTAAACCAACAATGATAATTCGTAATTTTCGATTCAATTTAAATCTTTGTGGAAAAAATTTAATGAAATGAACAAGTGTTCGGTTTATATACGTTACTATGAAAGTTAGGGCTGTTCCTATTAAGATTAATGCTCTTGAAAATCTGAGATTCTCTGGTAATAATGCATATAATACCAGGATAATTAAAGTCCCAATTGTTATTCCTTTTAGAAGGTTTGTTAATTTGATTTG
>JAUWQL010000217.1 GCA_030611105.1 Bacteroidales bacterium | reverse complement strand
GTCAACAATGGAAATCCCCTCTCTTTTCTACTACAATTCTGAACAGTTCATTAGGCATTAAAGCCTGTTTCAAGGTTGTAAGAAAAATAGTAGATTGTTCTTTCCTAACACAATTTGTATGAATAAAAATAAACAATTTTTTGGTATTGACATTTCTAAAGATGTATTTGATGTTGTGGATCAGGCTGATAATCATTATCAGTTTAAGAATGATCTCTCTGGCTTCAGGAGGTTCGGCAAGATTCTCACTGAGCATTAATATAAATTAGATAAAACAAAGTCCAATTTGATAACCAAAATCAAAACGGACATTTTTTATGTACATTATCTTTTTCATAATTTTAAGTTTTAAATTAAAAATTTAGTTGTTAATAAAAATCAGGAAGTTGACATTTAAAGAAAAATCGTGATTGATTTGATTTCCAATTTCAGGTTGAAATTGTTTAACAATTATTTCTATTCTTGAAAACATAGATTTGAAATCAATCGCGATATTTTTTGATATTGGTAAAGAATATCCGACTCCAATACCTGTATTTAAGTTCTTGTACTTTTCCATATCTTTTCGGATTGTAATTTCAACAGCACCTTCTCCAAAAAAGTTTCGATAAAAATAATTTCTGTAATATATACAAGGTGAAATTTCATACTCAGGCTCGTTTTCTCCCAATTTTTCATTATTATATGTCACATGAAATCCGAATAAATTCTTATCCAGAATAAAATATCCCACATTGAAATACAGGTCGAAATAATGTTTATTATAAATTTCAAACATATTGTCTTGACTGTACCTCACTAGTCCGTTAAAGCTGGTAACAACAGTTGATTGCTTGTAATACCCATTAATATCCGGTACATTAAAGAATTTCGATAATGGTTTTTTATCAATCCAATATTTTATTCCAATATCAAACGTCAATGATTTTTCAGTATAATTTATTGGGTCGTTATTCCCTATTTTCTGTTCGGAATATTTTTTCATGTACTGTATAGAAGGTTCAAAATATACATCAGGTATGAAGCAAAACGAATACCCTGCTTCAGCATACCAAAGCTTACTTTTATTCTTATGATTTGGAAATAATGCTGAGGACGATTCGAATTTACTCTCACCCTCAAATACTATAAGTTGTACACCCCCTCCAATTTCCACAAAGAAATTAAACAATGAATAACGTAAAAAAGGTAAAAACTGAAGATCCAAATATCTTGTTTCTAATGAATCGGCATATTTTGGATTTTGCAACATTTTTATTTTTGCTCCAATAAATGATGTAGAATGGATATTAGAGTATTTCAACATTGGCTTATAATAACCAATGTCAATTGTGTTGTAGAAATTATTACTTCTGCCATATGCTCCGGTTTTACTTGTATGGAAATATGATAAACCAATACTTCCTTCAACCAGAAAACTCTTATCTATTGTTTGTCCAACACATATGAAGTGTGATAAGAATATCATACTGGAAAGTATTAGAAATCGTATTCGACGAGAATTCTTTAATTCTAATATTGGTTGATAACAACTCATTGGATAATCTAACTTTACATTTATATTTTGTCCAACCAGGAGAATGAGGGTAAGATAGTTAATCTATGAGAATATAAAACTAATGGAGGTTCTCTCGGCATTTTGTATACTCCTTATTATTTTGTGTTTTGCAAGAAAATAAAAATGCTATATATTCGACTACACTGGCTTATTCAACAATAGTTTTTGCAATAACAGCATTTATACTGTCTGTTATTGGATTAATTGCAGTGATCTCATTTTTAGAAAAGAAAAAACAAAAAGAATTTGCCATTAAAAAGGTTTTTTATGCACAAACAAATAGAATTATTAAAGATTTTATAATCGAACTATCATGGTATGTAGTGCCTTCAATTCTAATTTCATCTATTATTGGTTATTATGGTACAAAGAAATGGTTACAAGGTTTTGTATATCAAACACCTTACCCATATTTCCAACTTATTACAGCAATTTTTCTAATATATTTTCTTATTATAATATTAATATATATTAAAGTGAGAAAAACAGCAAACTTAAGCCCAAGTGAGACATTGAAATGCGGGTAAATAAAAGATAAACACTTATACTTTAGGTTTCATACCAGTAAAAGAAATTTGTAAAACGATTTATTATTCGTATTTTTACGAACAGAAAATATTTATATGGAAAAACCAAAAAACATTTTTACGGAAAAGCAAAAACTTACAGCACGTTTTGCAAAAGCAATGGGGCACCCGGTACGTATTTATATATTAGAATTATTATCAAAACAGGCGTGTTGTTATAGTGGCGATTTATCTGAAGTATTACCAATAGCTAAATCAACTCTCTCCCAACACCTTAAAGAACTTAAGAATGCCGGATTAATCCAGGGAGAAATTGAACCGCCAAAAATAAAATATTGCCTTAATAAAGAGAACTGGGAATTAGCTCAAAAACTTTTTAAGAATTCTTTGCAAATATGATTTTTTTTATAAAATTAATGTTCGTATTTTTGCGAACAACGAATAATAAAAATAAAGAAAATGGAAATAAAAATTCTTGGCACAGGTTGCCCGAAGTGTAAAGCACTTGAAAAAGCTACAATCAATGTTTTGGCAGAATTAGATATTGCTGCAAAC
>JAUWQL010000188.1 GCA_030611105.1 Bacteroidales bacterium | reverse complement strand
TAATATTGCTCAAGAATTAAATATAAATAAAGTTAATAAGAAAGTAAAAGTGGTCAACCTTATTTAGGCATTGACAACTCAGAACTCAGAACTCAGAACTCAGAACATGTAACTTGTATAAAAATGTGATAAAGAAGAAATTAAGTAGAATAGTCTATAAAAGGAAGAAAGCATGAACAGATTTTTAGGTTTTGTAAAAAAAGAATTTCATCATATTTTCAGAGACCCTCGGACAATGCTCATATTGTTTGGAATGCCCATAGCACAAATCTTGATTTTTGGTTATGTTGTTTCGAATGAGATTACAGATGTTAAAATTGGCGTTTACGATAAATCAAAAGATCATGTAACACACGAAATCATAAATAAAATAACTTCATCAGGATTTTTTATTTTAAGCGAAAATTTAAATTCAGATCAGGAAATTGAAGATGTATTTAAAAAAGGAATAATTCGTGAAGTTATTATTTTCGAACCTAATTTTGCCGAAAAACTGGAACGTGATGGATCGGCAGGAGTACAAATAATTGCTGATGCTTCCGATGCTAATACTGCGAATATTGTCACCAATTATACAAAGGCCATAATAAACAATTATGTAAAAAATGAACTTTTAGCTCAGGGTTTACCTTACGAAATAGTACCTGAAGTTAGAATGCTTTACAATGATGAGTTGAAAGGTGTTTACATGTTTGTACCCGGTACTATGGCATTAATTCTTATGCTTGTTTCTGCAATGATGACATCCATATCGATAGCACGCGAAAAAGAAATGGGTACAATGGAAGTCTTATTGGTATCACCTTTAAAACCACTGCCAATTGTTATTGGAAAAGTAATCCCTTACATGGTATTATCATTCATTAATGCAGTAGTAATTATTGCATTAAGCTATTTTGTTTTTGAAATGCCAATACAGGGAAACCTGGTTTTTCTTTTACTCGAAACTCTATTGTTTATTCTTATGGCTCTTTCACTGGGAATATTAATATCAACGGCTAGTAACAGTCAGTTAGTGGCTATGTTTATTTCAATGTTTGCATTATTGTTACCAACCATGCTATTATCTGGATTTATCTTCCCGATTGAAAATATGCCCAAAATATTACAATGGCTTAGCGCTATTATGCCGGCCAGGTATTTCATTATTATCGTTAAAAACATAATGATAAAAGGATCCGGAATTGGAATTGTTTGGAAAGAAACATTAATTATTGCCGGAATGACTGTTTTCTTTTTAGCACTGAGTATTAAAAAATTTAAGGTGCGATTAGAGTAAATATATATGTTTAATGCAAATGTCATTCTGAGTCCCGCATAGCTATCGGAACGAAGAATCTTCTGAATAACAACCTACTATTAATATTAATAGATTCTTCACTTCGTTTAGAATGACAAAATAAAAAAAGTACTTAATATTAGATTAGAATGAGAAAGATACTATATATCCTCCAAAAAGAATTCATTCAGATTTTTAGAAATAAAACTATGTTGCCAATGATTTTTGGAATGCCTATTCTTCAGTTGGTGATATTAGTACATGCTGCAACTTTGGAAATGAAATCCATTGATATGTATGTTGTTGATAAGGATTTATCTTCATTATCTCATAAATTGATCACTAAATTTGATTTCTCGCCATTTTATAATATTTCAGGAGTTTCATTTTCAATTGATGAAGCAAGCGAAGCTATAGAAAAGAATCAAGCCGATTTAATAATTCATATTCCTTATGGTTTTGAACGTGATTTAATACGTGAAAATTCGACCAAAGTGCAATTGCTTATTGATGGAATTAACGGAATGGCTGCAAGCTTAATATATGCTTACTCTTCGACAGTTATTTCAGATTTTAATCGAAATATTATTATGGATTTAACACAAATGCCGGCAATAAAAGACTTGAATCCAATTACGGTAGAAACATCATATTGGTATAATCCGGAACTGAATTATAAAACTTATATGTTACCGGGGATTTTAGTTATTTTGGTAACCGTAATAAGTATGTTTTTGGCGGCAATGAATATTGTTAGGGAGAAAGAAATTGGAACCATTGAACAGTTAAATGTAACGCCAATAGGTAAAATAGAATTTATAGTTGGGAAATTGGTTCCATTCCTGATTATTGCCTTATTTGAGCTCGCATTTGGACTGGTAGTTGGTAAAATCTTTTTTCATATACCTATTATTGGTAGTTTGTGGTTATTGTTCGGATTTACAATTGTTTATTTATTAGCGGTTTTAGGAATTGGATTGTTTATTTCAACCATTTCGTCAACTCAGCAGCAGGTCATGTTTATATGCTTCTTTTTTATGCTTGTTTTTATTCTTATGAGTGGAATTTTTACTCCAACGGAAAGTATGCCAATCTGGGCACAACGAGTTAATATTATAAATCCTTTTTATTACTTTATGCGTGTTATTCGTATGATTTTATTGAAAGGTTCGGGGTTTTGGGATATTTCACGCGAGTTTTTTAGTTTATTGATTTATGCAGCAATTATGTTAAGTTTATCTGTTTGGAAATACAGGAAAGTAGCGTAAGTTATTCAATGAAAGTAATCCGGTTGAATCGTTGAGATACGAATAATTAAAATTTTAAATATTGCTATAGGATTGATTCTTTTGGAGTCAATCCTTTTTTATTGTTTATCAAATTCAAAATTTTTGCCCAAACAATATTTTAGTAATTATCAGCGTATTTGATAGTTATTAAAATAATTTGTAGATTCACTACTTAATTAAATAGAAGGAGCTTTTGACTTCTATTACCTGGTTAGCATTAATAATTTAATTTTAGCAAGATGAAACCAAGAATTATACTATTAATATTTGGATATATTTTTACAATAAATGCAAATTCACAAAATATTGCTGATAGCTTATACGGAATTGCTTGGGATAGTTTTAACGAAGAGAAATATACCGAAGCCGCTTTGCTTTTTGAAGAAAGTATTCAAACAGGGGAAGGTTTGGCAATTAAACATCTAAACGCTGCATCATCTTGGGCTTATGCCAATAACAAAGAAAAAACTTTTGAGCATTTGTTCAAAATGGTGAATGTTGGATATTTAAACAAGGAGTTTGTATTAGTATGGTTTTCTGAGCTTTACAAATATCATGATTGCCAGGAATGGAAGGAATTAATGGATTTGTTTAACATCAAAAGAAAAGAATTCTATGATTATGCGGTTACAGTTGATTTTCAAAAATTGGAAAAAGAGAAAATGTATCAGGACTTTGACACTTTGGTTAATAAGTTAATTAAAGTAAGTCCACATTTAAAAGTAAGGGAAAATGTATGTAAATTAAATTATCAATCATATTTTAGTAAGCTCAGAAAGGAATTAGAAACATGTACATCTTCAGATGAATTTGCACTAATTTTAAAAAGAGCGTTAATTAGCTGTCAGGACGGACATACAAGTCTTACAGCATTAAATCCATTTGAATATTTAAGTGAAGGGAAAAGTCCGGAATTTTGTGCATCAATAGCTAAATATGAGCTATTGTTCAATTCAGTAAAAATTAGAAATGAAAATCTACCGAAATTAGTTTATCAAAACGGTAAATACTATGTAGCAGAAGACTATTCATATAATAGATATTTTATTCCAAGGAAAACGGAATTAACAAAAGTAAATCAAATAAAACCTGCTGAATACATATTGAATAATATTGACCAAAAGCTTTCTTTGTCGTGGGATTTCGAAGAAAAATGTTTTTTTTCAGAAACATTTTTACAGCAGACTATTGCTTCAGATACAGTTGTTGAATTAACTTTTCTTGCTGAGAATAAAGAAGTCAGCTTTCCAGTAACGCTTAAAATAGGCTATACGCCACGAAATATTTCTTCGGTTACAAGTGGTTTTGTTTGGTATTGGGAAGCAAAACAAATTTTATATATAAGGATGCCACGAATGGCAAATGGTGTATATTATGCAGAAGAAATAAGAAAAAGTTCAAATAAAAAAATTGAAAAAGTAATAATTGATATTCGACATAATCCTGGTGGTTCAGATTATGATTGGGAAGATGTATTAAATGCTATTTCACCCTTGAAATTAAAAATAGAAACTGATTATGCATATACTAAGTCATTTTCAGGTTCGGATAGTTTGCTAAAAGATTATGAAAAAATGCCTGAATTGGATTTAGTTTATAAAACAGTAACAAGAAATATTGGAACGAAAGATTTGAAAAATATTAATTTTACAGGAAACATATATATCTTCTTTGATAATTCTACATTTTCGGCAGCAGGAAGTTTGGTTAGTGCATGTTATTATTCAGACAAACTTATATCAGTTGGTCAGCCAACAGGAAGGATATTGGGATTTGGAACAAATCCAGAAATCTTTAAGTTACCAAACTCAAAAATTAGTTATCGTATAGCTCCGGTTTTGGATATGACTGATGTAAATGTTTATGAAGATATCTTTCATGACAAACCAGAGATAGAAATCAAACCAAGTTTGGATGACAAAATTCTTTTACGAAATAATCCCTATACTATTGAATTCTTAAAAACAAAGGACTTTTACATGAAACGTATTCTTGCAGAATGATATGTATTATTTGATTAAAAATTAAATAACAAATGCTAACATGCGTTCAAATTACATGCGGTCCCGATAATTATCGGGATTGGTGGTTTGCAAGCTTTTTTACTACTTTTAAACTTTTGTAACCGGAGATAGGGAAACACGGCGGAAAACCCGCACAGCTTCAAACCCGCGGACTGTTACAAATAATGCGTGAAAAAAAGAGAATTCATCTAACTTCATCTCATTTTGATAAAGAAATAATTAATGAAAAAGTGTATTGGTTTGACAACGAATTTCTTTAATTGATTGGTTCGGTCTTAATGACAAAAACATTTTTTGCCTACCCGCTTTTGCCTTTCGGCAATTAGGGAAAGTCAATTGTTCTTAAGCATATTTGCTCCGCTTCTCTTCACGAAAAAGTTTAAGTTTTTTATTCGATTAATAAGAGTACTACACAATAACTCCTAAAATTGGACTTAAATCTGTAGTAGACATTATTAAGTCCATTTGTACACATACGCATTAATTTGATTGTTTAACAATCTCAATTTAGTACTTAAAGTGAACTTTTTGATTATATTTGTTATAACAACAAGTTGGGGATAATTTACAAGAAAGACTAGTAACTAATGAAGGATAAGATATGAATAGGGAAATTTTACATTCAATATTAAACAGAAGAGCAGATATAATTAAATTAATTTTTGTTGTTTTCTTGCTTGCACTTGGCACAGGATTAATTGTAAACTTTTTAACCCTATTGTTTGAATTTAAAAGTCAAGTATTGCTTTGGACTGGAATATCCTTAGTAATTATAGTTTTCATCTATTTAACCGTTTCTATTTTATTAAGCTGTAAAAGAAAGATTAATATTACAGGAACAATCATTTATGATAAGAACAAAGTTATTTCTGTGGATAGATATGAATTTTCCGAAAAATTATCAGAAACAATTAAAGCTATATTCTTAGAAAATGAAGCATTAAAACATAATTGGGATTCCGACTTTGAGGACAAAAAAGCGGAAAAGAAGATTGAAAAAGAACAAGAAGGAAAAGAAGAAAAGAAAGAAGCTAAAGAAGTTCAGTATTATTCAATAGTTCGTTATGAATCCGACGGTAAAGAGCTTGATAAGCAGAAAAACAGCAAGAAAATATTAAAAGAGGCGGTGGAGTATGTATTTATAGAAAAACTATCAACACACCTTTCAAGCTATTTTAACAACTATAACAACGAAAATAAAATATTGAAAGAATTTACTCGAACAGACTTCCCTAATATACTGTTGGAAAATCGAATTATAAACCTTTTATCTTCTCCATTTGAAGACAGACCAATTTTCTTAAAAGCTAAAATGTCTAAATTAAAAGATAAAGGAGAAATTGTTGCAATAATGGGTTCAGATGGGTCAAGATATTCTAGGTTTGACCTTGTATTACCAAAAAAATCAAAAGTAATAAGAAAAGAAAACGGACTGCTTCAGATTAAAAGCCCAAGATTAACACTTGAATTTAAGGTTGAATATAAAGGCTTTGGTGCAACATTACCACGTGGATTTGAATATAATTATATGGGTTATGATTCTAGAGAATTATCGGCTTATTCAATCGAATTAGAACTTAGTATTTCAATTAACCCAATATCAGGCTTAATAGACAAAAAGGAGGCTGAAACCTTTCAAAAGGCTTATATTCATTAGCTTTACAGTAAATTAAAGGTTATGAATGAAAAAAAAGAAATTTATAGATGAGTTTTTAAAGGCATAAAGACACCAAAAAATATTA
>JAUWQL010000132.1 GCA_030611105.1 Bacteroidales bacterium | reverse complement strand
CCTACTTCTGTTTAACTTGATAAAACAAATATATTTATTAGATTATTTAATGCAAATTATTGTTGAAAAAAACAGCCTCCTTTTTGTCCACTTGAGAACATTGTGTTAAAAACAGCCTCCTTTTTGTCTATTATACCTATTATTTAATCCATTTTGCCAAAATAGAAATTAATTTTTCCTTTTTGATTGGTTTGGCAATGTAATCATCACACCCGGATTCCATACATTCTTTTTCATCATTCTGCATAGCGTATGCAGTTTGAATAATAATTGGGATTTCAGGTTTAATTTGTTTTATCTTCATAGTTGCTTCTAATCCATTTATCCCCGGCATTTTAATATCCATTAAAATCAAGTCGATTTGTTTATGTCCTTTACATATTTTAATTGCTTCGTAGCCATTTTCTGCTCTGAGCAAATTAATGCCCTTTTTAGATAAAAGCACTTCTAAAAACTTGTAATTGCTTTCTTCATCTTCTGCAATTAAAATTGTTTTGTTTTTCCAGATTTTGTGATTTCCTACAATGTGCTTTTCAATATTGCCAACTTCTATATTTTCAGAGATATTTAATGGTAATGTAAAATAAAATGTAGAACCTCCTGCCTTGCCGCCCGCTTGCCGCCCGGGTAGGTCAGGCAGGTTGTTTTCCCGATAGCTATCGGGTTCGGACTCAACTTTTATTGTTCCTCCAAGTTGCTCAACCAGGTTTTTGGTTATGGTAAGTCCTAAACCTGTTCCTCTGTATAATTTCGATTTATCTGTTTCGATTTTATTAAATCGCTGAAATATTTCTTGTTGCTTATCTTTTGGAATTCCTATACCGGTATCCTGAATATAAAACTCAACTAAATTAATGTCATTTAAAATTTTATAACCCAGATTTATTGATCCTGTTTCTGTATATTTTAATGCATTATCTGCCAGATTTGTTATAATTTGCCTGAATCTGTACGGATCTGTTTTTAGATAAAAGTTTTCTTTAAAAGATAATTTATCCAGGTTTATTTCAATATGCTTTTTACCAATTTTCTTTTTAGTCTCGTTAAAGATTTCGAAGAGTCCCTGAAGTGTATTATTAATATCTGTATCTTTAATAAAAACAGTTAGTTCATTAGCTTCGATTTTTGCTAAATCAATAATATCATCAATTAAATGAAGTAAAGTATTACAATTATTATTTATATGAGCAACAAGCTCTTCACGCTCGTCGCCCTCTTTAGTATCCGGATCGACTAATAAGTCAGAGAAACCAATTATAGCATTCATTGGGGTTCTTATTTCATGTGACATATTTGCCAGGAACGAAGATTTTAGCTTATCTGATTCTTCTGCTTTTTCTTTTGCTTTTTTTAGATCTATCTCGGTCTTATATCTTTCGGTCATATCGTGACATATTCCAACAATGCCTAAGGTATTTCCTTTTTCATCTATAAATGGCACTTTTAAAACATCAAGTAGGAATCTTTCACCTTTTGAATTTGTTTCCCATGATTCCATTCTAAATACCTGCTTTTCTTTAATTAATTTTTGATCTTCTTCAAAATAATGTTTGGCTTCGTTCTCAGGGAAAACGCTATAATCGTTTTTGCCAATAATTTCAGTGGTTCGCTTATTATTAAACTTACAAAAAGCATCGTTACAGCCTAAATAAATGTTGTCTTTGTTTTTATAAAAGATTAAATCAGGAATTGCATTTATCATTGAATTTAATAATGACTTTTCATGAATTAGTTGTTGTTCAGCCTTTTTTCGTTCATTCAGTTCTTTTTGTAGTTCAGATGTTTTTGAAGCAACTTGTTTTCTTAACGACCATGACCAAAATAGGATAGTAATCAACAATATTAAAAAAGGTACTAAGATCCATATAATTATTCTAAATACCTGGGTTCTTATATCTGATTTTTCATAAAAACCGAACCATTTACTATAAATTTGGTCGTACTCACCTGTAGATTTTAAAATCTGGAGCCCGTCATTAATCTGAGCCAGAAGTTCAGGATTACCTTTATTAACTGCAAAAGCTAATTCTACAAGCTTAATTGTTGACCCAACAGGCTTAATATTAGTTAAATTGAACTCATTTGTAGCAAACTGTCCCAATAATTTTGGAATTATAACACAATCATATTCTCCGGCAGAAAGCAATCTTAACGCAGTCTGGTAATCTTTTACAGGAATTATGTATTTTGTAATTTGATTTGATATCAGATAGTCGTGCATTATATCACCCTTTACAACAATAATTTGTTTGTTGGTAATATCTTCAATTGATTTTATTTCGTTTCCTTTTCTAATAAATAAAGAATATATTAAAGAGACATAGGAAGTTGAAAAGTTGACAACTTTGCTTCTTTCCGGTGAAGGAGACATGGCTGCCAATCCGTCAATTTTTCCTTGTTCTAATTCTGTTCTAACCTGGTCCCATTGGCCCAACTCAATTTTGATATTTAAACCCATAGTTTGTGCTATTGCTTTTAATAAATCAATACTAAAACCCGTTGGATTTAACTCTTTATCTAATAACTGGTAGGGAGGGTAATCGTGATTTCCTTTAAAATATATTGTATCGCTTTGAAGATAATTTGCAAAAACAGAATGATTAATGCAGATAATAAATATTAAAATCAGAAATTTTAAAATTTTATTCCTCATAATATATGTTAAAGAGGGTAAAATGGCTTAGCCCTTAAAGATAAAAAAACTATTAATATTTATACGATTCAACTAAAATAAAGTTTAGTAGTTTATTTTTAAACAATAAGTACATGTATGAATTATTAAATTAATTTTATACCTGAAATTAACAGAAATTTTCATAAACAAATGAAACATCCCCCGAAAATATCGGGGCAGGCTATGATTGGTTTTAAACACACAAGGGAGCTTAGTGAAACCTGCTTGCAGCAGGCAAGCGATCTCATGAACAAAGTGAATAATGATTATATCAAAAAAATATCAAATATCGAACAAGGAATAATGAATTACGAAGTGAAAAAAATAAAAATTGAAGTGAAAATTTCATTATTCGATATTTATAAATAACAGAACATGAGTTAACTATAAAAATATAAACATATGAAACTAAGACACCTATTATTTGTAATGCTTGTTATTATCTCTTCTTGTTCGAATAAAAGAGAATCTCGCCTAAACAATGATGAAAATGTATCGTTTGATAAAATTAATTTAAGGTATGCAAAGGGTTTTACAATTGAAAAGAAGGATAATTACAAATTAGTTACGATTAAAAATCCATGGCAAGGTGCAGAAGATGTAGAATATAAATATGTTTTAGTAAATAAAAATGAAAAGAACCCTAAACTGTCCGGGAATTACAAAATAATCAGAACACCAATTAACAGAATCATTTGTTTATCAACAACCCATATTGCTTTTATTGATGTTTTAAAAGAAACTGAAAGCATAGTGGCTATTTCAGGAACTGATTATGTAAACAATTCTAAGATCAGAAAAAGAATTGATAATAATAAAGTTTTGGATATTGGCTATGATAATAATTTAAACTATGAATTAATTATCAGTTTAGAGCCCGATCTGGTTATAACTTATGGTGTTGGAGGACATGTGGCTGCTTATAATCAAAAATTGAATGATTTAGGTATTCAAACCATGATAATTGCTGAATATCTTGAAGATGATCCGTTTGGAAAGCTTGAGTGGATAAAATTGATTGGTTTGTTTTATGATAAAGAAGAACAGGCAAATGAGTATTTTAATCGAGCAATGCGAGAGTATAATAAGCTTTTGGTTTTAACTGAGCAAATTGATAATAAACCTAAAGTGCTTTTTGGTTTACCATGGAAAGATGTGTGGTTTGTTCCTGGTGGTAAATCTTTCATGGCTAAAATGGTTAAAGATGCCGGAGGTGATTATATCTGGAAATCAAATGAATCAAGAGAAAGTTTGCCTTTTGGTATAGAATCTATTTTTGCCAATGCTTCTGACGCTGAAGTATGGATTAACACAGGTTCTGTTGATGAAAAAAGTGATATTTTAAAAATTGATGAACGGTTTAAAAGCTTTGAACCATTTAAAAACGGAAAAATTTATAATAACAATTTAAGAATTAATAAATTTGGAGGAAACGATTACTGGGAGACAGGCTTGATTGAACCACATATAGTTTTGAAAGATATGATTAAAATTTTTCACCCGAATATATTACCCAATCATCAATTGGTTTATTACAAAGTTATTGAATAAATCATCGTAGAATTTAATTAAATTAGCACACTCAATTAAGAATTATAAAATCTATTTGTTTTGTTGTTAAAGAAACAAGTTATTTTTATCTGGATATTACTATCGGTTACTTTACTGATTTTATTTATTTTTGATATACTGTTAGGCTCGGTTCAAATACCTGTAAAAGAAGTTTTTAAAGTAATATTTACCGATCAGTCTGATCATCCGGAATATTTAACTATTATTTATCGATTTCGAATACCAAAAGCATTAACAGCATTATTTGCGGGATTTGCTCTTTCGGTAAGTGGCTTGCAGATGCAAACTATTTTTAGAAATCCATTGGCCGGGCCTTATGTTTTGGGTATAAGTGCAGGCGCAAGTTTAGGTGTGGCACTGTTGGTTATGGGGATTTCTACTTTTACCGTTGTAAGCCAAATAGGAGTTTTAGGAAGCTGGACAATTGTAATGGCTGCATGGTTAGGATCGGGTTTAATTCTATTCTTGATATTAGCTATATCTGCACGAGTGAAAGATATCATGACCATATTAATTCTTGGAATTATGTTTGGAAGTGCAACAGCAGCTGTTGTAAATATATTACAATATTTTAGTAATGAATCCATGTTAAAAGTATTTATTGTCTGGACAATGGGTAGCTTGGGAGGTGTATCATTAAGCCAGCTTAAAGTTTTAATTCCTAGTGTAATAATTGGGCTGCTTATAACTTTTATGTTAATAAAGATATTAAATGCAATGCTGGTTGGAGAAAATTATGCTAAAAGTATGGGTTTGAATATTCGTTTGTCGAGGTTTTTAATCTTTTTTAGTACAAGCTTACTTGCAGGAAGCATAACTGCTTTTTGTGGACCAATTGGTTTTATTGGAATAGCTGTTCCGCACATTGCGCGAATAATTTTTAAAACAGCAAATCATAAAACATTATTGCCCGGAACAATGATTATTGGTGGTATAGTGTTATTGTTAAGCGATATCATCTCGCAAGTACCGGGACATGACAAAACATTACCAATAAATTCGATAACAGCATTAGTGGGTATTCCTATTGTAATATGGATTATAATTAGAAATCAAAAATTATCGTCGGTATCATAAATAATTATAAAATGACAAAATGATTGAATGATAAAATGTTTATGACAGAAAAGGAAATATTTATTGAAGTATTAAAAAAAAGAAGCAAATAATATAACAAAAATAATGACAAATCCCGATAGCTATCGGGAAAAAATTCATCGTACAGAAAATAACATTTAATCATTTATGCATTTACACATTTACACATTTAATTGTTTCTACTAAAATAACAGTAGAATCCTTAATTTTATATGCAAAGCCAGGATAACATATTAAAAATAATGAATCTTGAAATTGGATATCCTTCTAAAAAGGGACTGAATAATATCCTTTTTAAAGATATAAACTTATCTGGTAATTCTGGTGAACTTATTGCTCTTGTTGGTAAGAACGGAATAGGTAAAAGCACTCTTTTAAGAAATATTACTGGCCTACAACAATCGATTAAGGGTGAGATTCATTTTTTTGATAAATCAAAAGAAAAATTTAGCAGAACTGAATTTGCCAGAATGGTAAGTTTCGTTTCAACAGAAATTGTAAATATTAGTAATTTAAGTGTTTTTGATTTAGTTTCATTAGGTCGGTTTCCACATACGAATTGGTTTGGTAAATTACAATCGGACGATATTGTTAAATCAACACGAGCACTTGAGATGGTTGGAATGAATGATTTTGCCCGAAAAAACATCAATGAAATTAGTGACGGTGAGCGACAAAGGGTAATGATTGCTCGTACCCTGGCTCAGGATACCAGGATTATTGTATTAGATGAACCTACCGCTTTTCTGGATTTACCCAATAAATATGAGATAGTTCATTTGCTTAATAAACTGTCGAAACAAGAAAATAAAACCGTAATTTTTTCAACTCATGATTTAAATATTGCGATACAAGAAGCAGATAAAATTTGGCTTATGCTTGATGATAAAATTAATGAAGGTGCCCCGGAAGACCTTATTTTAGATGAAACATTTAATAAGATTTTTGAAAAATCGAACCTGAATTTTGATAAGGTAAAAGGTGATTTTAGAATGCATAGAAAACATGCTGAAAAGATTGGATTAATCGGAGATGGAATATATTATAACTGGACAAAAAAAGCTCTTGAACGATTAAATTTTTCAGTTGATAAAGGAAATGAATCGATTCAGTATGTAAAAATCGAAACTGGGAATAATTCTTGCAGATGGAAATTAACTGAACTTGAAAACAAATATGAATTTGATTCTATATATGAATTATCCTTATATTTGAAAGTACAAACTAAATTTTAAAAATTATGAAAGGCTTAAAGAAAGTTACCTCGTACATTTTAATAACATTTGTTTTATTAATTACCGTTATTTCTCTTTTAGGAATTTGGGAGATAATATCTCTTGAAGATGTAATGCGAAAGATATTTACATCACTGTTTATAATATTTGTAGCCTCTGTAATTGTATTATTTATTTTCTCGGTTATAATACGCGATTCAAGCGACGACAAAAACTAAAAATCAATATAAAAAAAGAGCGCTTAATTGCGCTCTTTTTCAATTTCTTCAGCTATATCTTTTTTCCCCAACTCAATTTCCAGAATATTTTTTAGTGTTTCATATCCAATTCTTTTTGCAATTATCTTCTTGTTTTCATCGAGCAGGTAAATTGTAGGCGTGCTGTAAATATTATAAAAGAACCTGAAATTTGTAAGGTTATAAGGATCCCAAACATTATTCCAGTCATCAAAACCATTTTTATGGATATATTCAGACCATTCTTCTTTATCACCTTGGGTATACACGGCAAATACATCAAATTCCTCTCTGCTAAATTCCTGGTATAATTCGTGTAGTTTAGGAGTAGTTTTTTTACAGTGGCCACAATGAGGCTCATAGAAATAGACCAAAATAAATTTTGAATTTATTTCTTGTAATCGAGCATATTCTCCTGTTAAAGTTTCCATTTTCAGATCCTGAGCAATATTACCTACTAAATTGAAACGTAGTTTAGCAACATGTTCTCTTAATTTTTGCGTGCTTTCTTCGTCATACCAGTCAACTTTGTCAGTTAAATAATATGTTTCAGCAACATGAACTAAAACTTTGTCCATACCCATTATATTGCTCTTTTGAAATGTAACAAAGAAATACCTGATAATATACTGAAACATTTCTTTATCAGCTTCTGCTTGTGAAGCAACAATATCAATATATCTGTTAAGTGTATCAGGATCCTGAATTAATACTTTTGTAAAGAATGTTTCCAGTTTATTATGAAAAATAGGAGTTCTTAAAAATCTTTTGTCTGAAAAATCGATATTATCCAGGTAATGCTGGCGATTGTAATTGTATGAATGAAACCATTTTACCGAATCTTTGTTTTGAATAGAATCTGGAACTTCAATTTCCGGAATTTCCGGATTTTTCATTGCTTTTATAATAACGCCTAAAAGAGTTCCTTCATTTTCTGATATTGTTTTATTCCAATAATCTTTTACTTCAGAAGATAAATTATCAAGCTGATTTTTAAGTATTTGTGTCGAATCAGAGCTTTCATCCAGTACTTTTAATCTGTTCTGAATCTTACCTGATTCAGTATTTTTATCAATCATGTATTGTTGGAACTCTTTGAATGCTGAATTTTCTTCTGATCCTTTTATTTTTAAATTCTTAATTAAATTATCTGTAGATGTTTCAATAGAAAATTCCTGATCTTCTCCAACTAAAATATCAAAATATTTTTTTGATGGTAAAATAACAATATAAACTCCCTGATTTAGTAAACTGTCTCCATGAAAAGAACCTTTCCCATTGTCATCAAGCTTAATGGTGTCTTTTACATAAGTTTTATCACCATAGTAATATCCCAGGTAAATATCAGTGTTTTTTAAATCGTTTATTTTAATATCAATTTTATACGATTGAGAAAAAAGAGTATTCCAGGTAATTACTAATAAAAGAGCTGTTAATATAGTATATGTATTTTTCATAAAGTATTTTTTAAACTAGCAAATTTATCAATTTTTGAGCACTATGGTTATTATTAACATTTTTTAACAAGATTTTCTCTCTTTTGTTTACTTCCTGTTCAGTAAAAGGAGTGTTTATTAGTTCTTTTATTTTTTGAATAACTTCTTCAGGGGTATTATGTATATGACATAATGATTCCAGACCGGTTCCAATAACCATTTCATTATTAACAATACAATGCCTGCCGGTATATAATGCATTTATTAGTTTCAGTTTAATCCCTGTATCCTGAAAAGTAATAAGCAGGTTAATATGTGCATTATTAATCAGATACTGCATTTCGTTATCAGAAGGATTTGCAATGATCTCTGCATTTTTATAGTTATTAATTAACTTATAAAGCCTTTTGTCGGGTTCTTTTCCTGCAAATTTGAACTGGAAATCAGTTTTTGAACATATATTTTCAAGGATGTATAGTGCTCCTTCTATATTTTCATTTACAGATAAATTACCATGAAATAAAATGTATTTACCAATACCTGAAGAAATATTTACTTTATTATGTGGATGGAAAGCTTCGATTAAAAATGTATTAGAATTTAAAGATTTAAAATAGCCACAATCTTTTTCGGTTATACTTGCTATTTTAATGTTCGTTTTTAGAATTTTTAGGTAGTGTTTTAGTTTGAAAGCCTCACTATAAAAGAAAATCTTATTAAAAATATTTCTTTCCTTTTTAGCTAACTTTTTGTAATAATCATGTTCAATATTGTGTGTTCTAACAACGATATTTCTATTTCTATTTGATAACTTGTTTAGAAAATAAGTAGTGTGTAATCCTTCAAATATTATAGGAAGTTGATCAGCCTGAAGAGCTTTAAAAAGTTTCTTATTTGACCTTGTAATAACTATAAATGGAGTTTTTGAAAAGAAATATCTCAGTTTCTTTGGGCGATCATAGTAATTAACAGATTTACAGTATTTATTCAGCTCACCAGATTCCGGCCTGTCGTATTTAAAACAATGCAAATTAATTTTTACACCCGACTCATATAATGCTTTCACTTTGTAGAATGCATCTATAACACCACCATAATTTGCAGGGTAAGGAACATTAAATGATACTATATGTATTTCTAAATTCCGGTTCATTACAAAACTAAAACATGAAAGTAAATAATTTATTTTATAAATGCAGCAATAATAGAAAATTTGCGTCTTTATTTCGATTAATATTGTAACATAAACTTCACTCGTTCGTCATATTAATGAACAAATAAATAAACTACACTGGAAGCTGTGATATGAAAAATTTACCATCCACATTAAAAACTTTAGCTGCCTTAATACTTCTAATAACTTTTTATGGCAGTTTGTATTCCCAAAATGTAATCTCTTCAGTAAATGTAAGTAATAATGCTACTGTAGTTGGTAAGCAGCTTACAAATAATACATACAGTTCAATAGTTTTAAAGAAAGATGCAGAAAACTGGATGAGTAATAAAAACTATCTGGATAACAGTTCTTCTAATTTCATTTATTATGTAATGATTGCAATGAATGAGAAAGTTTATGAGCTTGACACAGAAATAGAAAATTGGATGTTAGATGAATCAGAATGGATTCTTCCCAAATCTGTTTTGGATAATACTGTTGACGAATTAAATTTAATTGAAGACTGGATGCTTAATGATGATTTCTGGAAAATTAAACCTGCCCGTCCGGCAGGCGGGGAGGATGTAGACAGAAACACTATCGAAGATTGGATGCTAGATGATAAATTTTGGGTTATGGTTAATTAAAAGTACTTTCCTGTCCTTCGTATTCATATTTTCCCAATTATGAAGGGTAGTTTAGACCTGGCTTTGGCCAGGTCTTTTTATTGTACTGGTTTTACGACTCTGTCAGGGGTTTTAAACCCTGACAGAGTTAGTAAGTAAAACATCGAAAATTCAATTAGTAAGTGCAACAGATTAGATAATAATTGAAGGTAATGGGGCATGCCCCATTACCTTCGCAAAAAATCTGTTGTGTATGAGCAAA
>JAUWQL010000163.1 GCA_030611105.1 Bacteroidales bacterium | reverse complement strand
CCTACTTCTGTTTAACTTGATAAAACAAATATATTTATTAGATTATTTAATGCAAATTATTGTTGAAAAAAACAGCCTCCTTTTTGTCCACTTGAGAACATTGTGTTAAAAACAGCCTCCTTTTTGTCTATTATACCTATTTGTCAATTTAATTTGATATTTATTTTTAAAATCTCTTTGCAAGAAAGAAAAAAACATTACTTTTGCAGTTCTAAAATAAAAAATAAACCATTGTAAAAATATTTTGAGATGAAAAGAACATTTCAACCTTCAAACACAAAGAGAAAAAACAAGCACGGATTCAGAGAGAGAATGGCATCTGTGAACGGAAGAAAAGTACTTGCTCAACGCAGAGCTAAGGGTAGAAGCAAATTAACTGTTTCTGACGAATATAATTCAAGGAAATAATTTAATAAGTCTTTATATATTTAAAAGTAAGGGATAAACAATTTTGTTCCTTACTTTTTTTATTTTACCCCTTATCCAACTCCAGACTGATCTTCCTAAACAATACCTCCTTTTCATTGTTTGATTTCCTATAATAAGTTAAAATTCTTTTATTTTTACATCATAAAATTTTAAGATTTTGATACAAGAAATATCCTCATCAGGCCAATTAACTGATTTACAAAAAAAAATCACTAATAAAATAACTCAGCAGGAACGATTAACCACTGAAGAAGGAATTGAATTATTCAACTTCGACATAGGAACTCTTGGGATTCTTGCAAGCTATCTTAATAACAAAAAAAATCAGGATAAAGTATTTTTCAATAAAAATTTTCATATCGAACCAACTAATATATGTGTTTACGATTGTGTGTTTTGTTCTTACCATAGAAAGATTAACCAGGAAGGCAGTTGGGAATATTCCATGAACGATATATTGAAAAAGGCTGAATCATATAAGAATTCTGACATTACAGAAGTACATATAGTTGGAGGTGTTCATCCAAACAGGGATTTACATTATTATGGTGAGATGATCCGGAAAATAAAAGAAATCTTACCAAACATTCACGTGAAAGCTTTTACAGCCGTTGAATTAGATTTTATGATAAAAAAGGCTCACATAAATCTTGAAGAAGGACTTCTTAAACTAAAAGAATATGGTTTAGATAGTATTCCGGGCGGAGGTGCTGAGATTTTTGAACCGGAAATAAGAAAGCAGGTTTGTCATGAAAAATCAACAGCAGAACAATGGCTTACAATACACGAAACTGCTCATGAAGTTGGATTACCATCGAATGCAACAATACTTTACGGACACTTAGAAAATAATCGACACCGGATTAAGCATCTCGATAAATTAAGAGACTTACAAGATCGAACAAATGGATTCAATACATTTATTCCTTTAAAATTTAAAAAAGCAAATAATCCATTGTCTTATATTGGGGAAGTTAATATACTCGAAGATTTAAAAATGTTTGCTATTTCAAGAATTTATCTCGACAATTTCGATCATATAAAAGCATACTGGCCAATGCTCGGAAAAGATGTATCTCAAATTTCCTTATCATTTGGAGTTGACGACATTGATGGTACAATAGATGATTCTACAAAAATATATTCAATGGCCGGAGCAAAAGATCAAAAACCAATCATGACTACCAAAGAGTTAATTGAATTGATTAAAACTGCAGGGAAAAAGCCGGTTGAAAGAGATACTGTATATAATACCGTTCGGGAATATTAATAAAAATATATAGTTGGGACACATCGTAGGTGGCAGGAAACAGTGAACAATAAGATACAGTGGCAGCATGCAATAGCAATTAGATAATTGTTGTAAAAAATAAAGAACAAGGAGAAGGAACAAGGAATTTGAAACCCTAAACCCCTGAACCAACTATCATATATAAGTATTTCAGCATTTCAAGTTATCTCGAATTTTAAATACAATTAATTTTAGTTTGTGCTTACATAATTTTATATTTGTCTCACCGTTAACTATATTGATGATTTAAAAGCATAAGCGATAATGACCCTATTTAAATTCCTGACCAGCAAAACGTTTGTAAAACATTTGTTATACGCTATTGGAATTATAACAGCAATGTTAATTCTTACATTTTTAATTCTGAAAGTTTATACTCATCACGGACAGGCCTTATCTGTTCCTGATTTTACCGGTTTAACTTTGGAAGAAGTGCATAAAAAAGCGAAAAAGCATAAACTACGTATTGAAGTTTCTGATTCTGTTTTTAACAATAACCTACCTAAAGGCACTGTAATAGAACAAAATCCAATTGCCGGGTTTAATGTAAAAAAGAATCGACGAATATTTATAGTGCTTAATGCGTTTAATCCTGAAAAAGTTAAAATGCCAAACATTGTTGGCGTTTCGCATCGTCAGGCCGAAGCTGTACTTAAAAATGCAGGACTCGAAATTGGAAGATTAATTCACGTACCGGATATTGCTGTTAATAATGTTTTAAAACAAAAATATAATAGCGAAGAAATTGAAGAAGGAACAATGGTACCTAAAGGATCAAGAATTGATCTTGTACTTGGGATGGGATTGAGTAATCAAAAAACACAAGTTCCAAATCTTGATCATTATACCTTAGAAAGAGCTAAAAACAGAATTCTAAGATCAGCTCTCAATACCGGAGCCATAATATATGATGAGTCGATTGTAGATGGTATAGACTCAACTGAAGCTAAAGTATGGAGACAATATCCGTCATTCAAAGAAAATAAAATGATTAGATTAGGTTCTACTATAGATTTATGGCTAAGCGTTGACTCCGCAATCCTTTATCCGGAATTAAATATGGATATAATGGATACGGTAATTATTAATGAATAACAGCATCTTCTTGAAAAACTTAATACTTTATATAGCTATAATATTTTTGATTTCAGGATCAATTTCCTTAAAGGCTCAGGAATCTTTAACCGGATTACAGGTAAATCCCAAGATTAAACAATTATATCTAAATAAATCCAAGAATAAAGCGGCACAGGAAAAATCACCCGTTGAGCTGCCCTTCATCGATGATTTTGCAAAATCAATAGGTTATGCCGACAGTTCACTATGGCAAGACGAGTATGTTTTCATTAATAAAACTTATGCATATAATCCATTAAGTATTGGAGTTGCTACACTAGATGCTATTGATGGTACCGGAGCAATCCATTCAAATGCAAGCAGTTTTGCTTTTGGAGCAGATACACTTACATCAAAACCTATTAATCTTAATTACCCGGACGATAATACTTTATTTTTAAGTTTTTATTACCAACCTGGTGGATTAGGCGATACACCTGAAATAAAAGATTCCTTATTACTGGAATTTTGTCATAACGATACAATTTGGAATAAAAAGTGGAGCGTTGTTTTTAATGCAAACGACTCTGTTTTAACTGAAAAACATACATATGGAGATACAACGATAAAAACTATTGAAGGCGATACACTAACAAATTTGAAACAATCATTTCAACAAGTTATTATCCCGATTAATGAAAATCAGTATCTTAATAGCAGTTTCCAATTCAGATTCAGAAATTACGCCAGCTTATCGACAAGTACTAGTACTGAAAGCAAAGCAAGCAATGCCGATCATTGGCATTTAGATTTTGTAATTCTAGATAAAGACCGTAGCATAAATGACACCATTATAAAAGACGTGGCTTTTTCCGAACCCATTGGATCACTTTTAAAAACTTATGAAGCTCTTCCATGGACACATTTCTCAAGAGCAAATGCCTACGAAATGGAAGATTCTATATCTATTACTTATAGAAATTTATTTAGCGATTCTCTGAATTGTGAAAGAGAATTTGAAATTGAGGATATAAAAGGAGCAACAGGAACATATTCTTTTACAGGAGGTACCTGGGGTGATATTCCTCCATTTACATCTGAAACTTATGAACGTTCGATTGATTATATTTTCCCTTATGATCCTTCAACCGACTCGGCACTTTTTGAAATAAGGAGTTATCTGATTACAGAAACACCACCTGAACTTTCTCCCTATCGTTGGAACGACACAACCCGTTTTTTACAAAAATTCTATAACTATTATGCATACGATGATGGTACTGCAGAAAATGGTTATGGAATTATTGGTGAAGGAACTGAAAAAGCAATGGTAGCAATGCGTTTTAATACTTATAAAAAAGATACTTTAAGAGGAGTACAATTCTTTTTTAATCAGACTTTAAATGATGCAAATCAGTACACATTCAAATTTCATGTTTGGAAAGAATCAGACGGAAAACCCGGAAGTATTATTTATACACAAGAAGGACTAAAACCACAAAACGAAGATGAACTAAATAAGTTTACTACTTATGTTCTGGATTCGGTTCTCATTCTTGAAAACTCATTCTTCATAGGCTGGCAAAAGGAAAATACCTCCCAAATGCTCAATGTAGGATTTGATGTTAACAGGTTGAACAATAATAAACTATATTATAATTTTTCAGGTAATTGGGTACGGTCACAATTTGATGGCACAATTATGATCAGACCAATATTTGGGCATGAAATAAATGTTTCTACAGGAACAACATCACCACTAGAAAATCAATCCTTAGAATATACAATTTATCCAAACCCGGCAAATGATATTCTGAATATTAATATTAACGATCAGTTTATTGAAAATTACAGGTATACAATTTTCGATATCTATGGTAGAGTTTTTAAAGATGAAACAAATCAACAATCTTCAATAGATATTTCCAGCTTAAACACAGGTGTTTATTTTATCCGAATAGCAAATTCTAAAGGTTCAAATACTACCAAAAAATTCATTATAGTTCGCTAATTTTAAAAGAATGAAAGAAGACGATTTTATTGAAAACGAAGAGCAAGAATTATTCGAACATTACAGAATTGAGGTTGACCCGGGCCAAAAACCGTTAAGAATTGACAAATTTCTAGTTAACAGAATTGAGAATGCATCAAGAAGCAAAATTCAAAGCGCAGCAGATGCTGAAAATATATTAGTTAACCAAAAGCCTGTTAAATCGAATTACAAAGTAAAGTCCAATGATATTATTTCAATTGTTATGGCCTACCCACCACGAGAAATTGAACTAATACCGGAAAACATACCTCTCAATATTGTTTATGAAGATGACCAGTTGGTTATTGTCAATAAAGAACCCGGAATGGTGGTACATCCATCATATGGCCATTATTCAGGGACTTTGGTTAATGCTATGATGTATCATCTCAAAGATCTCCCATTATACAATACAGGCGATAAACGCCCGGGGCTTGTTCATCGAATTGATAAAAATACCTCAGGCCTTTTGGTTCTTGCAAAAACAGAACAAGCATTAAATAAACTTGCCAAACAATTTTTCGATAAAACTACCGAACGAAGATATTATGCGCTTGTTTGGGGAACATTCAAGGAAAAAGAAGGAACAATTACAGGGCATATTGGAAGAAACATTAAAAACCGAAAAGTAATGCATGTATTCCCGGATGAATCGCAGGGTAAACACGCAGTAACACATTATAAAGTATTAGAAGAACTTGGATATATAACTCTTGTTGAATGCAGGCTTGAAACAGGTCGCACACATCAAATCCGGGTTCACTTTCAACACATTGGGCATCCTCTGTTTAATGATTTCGAATACGGGGGTGATCAAATTTTAAAAGGAACAACTTTTACTAAATACAAGCAATTTGTTCAAAACTGTTTTAATATCTTGCCCCGGCAAGCATTACACGCAAAAACTTTAGGTTTTATACATCCATCAACAGGTGAGTTTATGCGCTTTGAATCTGAACTTCCGGATGATATGACACAAGTTATAGAAAAATGGAAAAGGTATTTGTCCGGTAGAGAATCAAATGAATAATTTTTGTTTAATTGTATAATAATTATAAATTTGTTGTAGCTATAATTAAAGAGGATAACTATGAAATATGTACTTAAAATCAGTCTGGCAATAGCAGTATTGGCTTCACAGGGTTGTGTCAAAGAAGCGGAACGTATTGAAAAATGGGTTGACCTGAGTGAGTGGGAGGAAGTGATCTATCATTATCCTGCCAACGGACAGGGATGCGGAACGTGGGAGTTGAGCAACAATAACCAGTGGGCCACACAGAAGATTAACGGAGATCCAACAATCCTGGTTAGTAATATTGATGTTACAGGTAGCACAGTAGAAGGATCGTGGCTTATGAAAGCAAAAGGTGATGATGACTTTGTGGGTTTTGTTTTCGGTTATCAGGATCCCGGACATTTCTACCTGCTTGATTGGAAAAAGGCGACACAAGATTACAGAGCATGCGGCCTGGCAAAACAGGGAATAAGCATCAAAGCTGTAACTGCGGATTATTCAGGTCCTGAGTCAGGTATAATGAAAGCTTCACAGCCGTTTGATGGTAAAGATCTCTGGAATACAGACGGTACTGAAGGAAAGGTTACTCTTCTTTATCATGAAGAGACTGAAGGATGGGCGTTCGAAAAGGAATACGGATTCATCCTGAAATTCGATCCCGGTTCATTTACCGTAACGATAAAAGATGGAGAGAAAACCATTTTCAGCAAAAAGATTAAAGATAACACATATGAGAACGGCAAATTTGGTTTTTATAATTTCTCTCAGGCTCCGGTTGTCTATAAAGGGTTCAAGACGATCACGGTGATCCCCCAAAAATCATTTCCCTGGTGGATAGTTATCGCAGCAATTGTTTTACTGCTAATGGCGTATGTAGTATTCAAAAAGGCGAGAAAGTAAATAAATTTATTTTTGATTTTCGCCTATTAGTTTTAAATCCGTTTCGAATAATTCAACAAGTATCGAATACATCACTGTTTCTATTTTCTATAAATTATTTTTTATTTCATATCTGTGCGATTATCAAATGTATTTTAATTTACATGGAACCTTAACCCGTTTTTCCATTTTATTATTCCTTACAATACGTGAAAATAAATATAGTTCATTAACTCACATATTAAATTAATATGAGTTAAATGTTCATTAATCATTGAAAAAACCACATTCGTCATAACGTTTAAACAAATTAAAATTCCTTCCGTAACCAATGATAGAAACACTATTTCTATAACGTTATTTATAACTATATATAAAAAGATGACTGAGCGAAATTTAAGAAAACTGGAAGATGAAGTTTGGAAAGAAATTCCTTTTGCAGATAAAAAATACGAGGTAAGTGATTATGGCCGGGTAAAAAGCTATTGTTATGATAAAACAAATGGGAAAATACTTAAACCGGGTTTAACCAAAGGATTTCATACGGTAACTTTTAAAACCAATGATAAAAAGAAAACTTTCCTTGTTCATAAGTTAGTTGCAATAGTTTTTGTTCCAAAAGAAAACGAAAATAAAACTATTGTAACACATATTGACTGGAATAAACGAAATAATCATTATAAAAACCTGAGATGGCTTACAAAAGAAGAGGCTTATGCCAGAATAATGCCTCGATTACAAGAAATAAATAAAATAAAAAATAAAGGCATTGTACGAAATTCAAAATTAAAACCCGAAGATGTTAAGGTATTAAAAGGGATGCTTGAAAAAGGTATAAAACAAAACGTTATTGCCAGGTTATTTTCAATAAGTGAAATGCAAGTTACCAGAATTAAGAGAGGGGAAAATTGGAGTAAAATCAAAGCCACTGTCGAAGAGTAGAAACACAAGGTCTGATTTATAACGCTACATCGCCCGATGTAGCGTTTTTACTTTATTAACAACTCATATACAACAAAAAATATACTATTTTTATTTAAAATTTATTGAGGCGTCCATTTAGCTACTTATTTTGATTTAGAATTACAAACAACGATTTTCGATTTGAGATTTTTTAATAGTTCTTATCACATTATCACGATAAATCTTATTTTTGATAAATAATAAATTTGATTCATCAGTATGAAAAAAAATATAGCTATAGTTGCAGGAGGCAATTCTTCCGAATATATAATTTCAATTAACAGTGCAAACCAAATTGCTAAAGTTCTCGATAAAGAAAAATATAAGGTATATACAGTTAATATTAAAGGAACTGAGTGGATCGTGAAAAGTGACACCTTTTGCGATGTAATTGTTAATAAAAATGATTTTAGTTTTTCTTTAAATAATCAAAAAACAAAGTTTGATTGTGCTTTAATTTTAATTCACGGTACTCCCGGCGAAGATGGTAAGTTACAAGGATATTTCAATACGCTAAAGATACCA
>JAUWQL010000066.1 GCA_030611105.1 Bacteroidales bacterium | reverse complement strand
CTAAAAAAATATGAGGAAGTATATGGGAAACCTCATGATGCCCATAGGGAAAGCAAATATAGCGCAATCTTTAAAGAAGAAATCTTTTGAAATAACCCGTTATTACTTCAAGTTTTCTTTCTCAAATCTCACACTCTATTTTCTTTCTGTAAATTAATTCTTATACCGAACTCAGGTTAATACTTCTCAAGACCTTCATCGGTCATAATCCAGTATTTATTTACCATTTCATCTACTCTATAGTATTTTTCTTTTTTAATATAATCGAGCTGTTCTTCGATACTTTCATCAAGATATAAAATATAATCTTCAGGTACTTTTACAGTAATATCTACTTCCGGAAATCTCCAGCGGTTTTTATCAACCAAAGAATATACAGCATCGAAAAGAATTACTGAATCTTGTTGTACTACATGGTATTCAATATCATCGGCATTTCGTAATGCCTCTCTTCGATCTGATCCTCGTCCCTTTTTTACTATTTCGATAACAACCTGGTCTGAATGTCCAAGAATAATATCTATTTCCGGGAATGCGTATAAATGTTTTTCATCATCTTCATCGTACATTATTTGAAACTCGCTATCGAATATGTAGAATTTAGATGTTGCAAGCGATTTGTCTTCCCGGGCTTTTAAGTAAAGTGTTTTATTTGCAGGTTCTTCAACATAAATTCTGTAGTCATCTTTTACCGAAATAGAGTAATGTTTTACCTGTGTACCAACAATAACAACAAGTACAATTAAACTTAGTAACCATGCAACAAACCCAATTCCTGCAATTGGCCTGTCGTTTGGGCGCAAGCCAAGTAATAGTTTAAATCCGCCGTAAATGATTGCAACCAAAGGTATAAATACAACTAAAACAGCACAAATTGTTACAATCCATATGGTATTTGGATCAACAAAAGAGTGGATCATATCGGTAAAAATTACATGATCGTCAATAAAAATATTATTCCAGGGCATAAATGGTTCTCCTATGATCAACGTCCCGGTTAGACCAATAAGAAAACCAACTCCGGCAACTACCAATGCTAAACCTATAACTGCAACAACAAATTTGAAAATAAATCTTATAAAAGCACCAATAGCATAAATTATACTTTCAAAAAAGTTTCGGGTACGATCGTAATCTCTGGAATTTTTAAAATTCTTAAAGTTGTCCTTTACGGTTTCGTACTCTTTACGCACATTTTTTTCAATATCGGAGATATTAAACCTCTCTCCACGCATATCGAGTTTTTGAGCAGTAGTGTAAGCTGCCGGAAGCAATGCCCATAGAACAATATAAATAACAATAATGATCCCGAAAACAAATAACAGAACTAAAAATAAAATTCTGATTATTAAGGGATCTATATTTAAGTAATTGGCAATTCCTGAACAAACACCACCAAGTATTCTGTTATCAGGATCACGATATAATCTTTTGGTAGATTTTTCATATTGATGATATTCTTTCCCGTTGTCTTCTTCTTCGTTTTCAAAATCTTCCGGGCGACCCATTATTTCTATAACTTCATCAATATCTTCCGTGCTAATTACCTGTTTTTGTTCGCTTAGTTTACTTTGCAGAATTTCTGCAATACGGTGTTCAATATCAGAAATAATCTCGTTTCCTTCTTCATTTGCTGCAAATCGCTGATTGAGAGCAGTCAAATAATTCTGCAGAATCTGATAAGCATCTTCATCTAAATGAAATATAACACCACCTATATTGATTTTTATTGTTTTCTTCATTTCGAATCTGTTTATTTTTGGTTATTAATCGAGTTAACTGCCTCAACAAGTTCTTCCCACGATAACTTAAGTTCATTTAAATGCTCTTTTCCTTTTTCGGTCAGAGTATAATATTTTCGCGGAGGCCCTTGTGTTGATTCTTCCCAGCGATAGCTTAATAATCCGGCATTTTTTTGCCTGGTAAGCAGAGGGTAAAGAGTTCCTTCAACAACGATCATTTTAGCTTCTTTTAATGCTTTAATGATGTCGGAAGTGTAGTAATCCTGCTTAGAAAGGATGGATAGAATGCAGAATTCCAGTACACCTTTTTTCATTTGAGCTTTTGTATTTTCGAGATTCATAGTTTCTATTTTTAGTGTAGAAATAAATTCAGTATAATTTTAGAGTCGATTTAGAATTTCATATTTTTCTTGATGTTTTCAAATTCTTCGCGAACGGCCCTTTTAATATTTTCAATGGTAATCGCTTCTCCACGCATTTCAAGCCTTTGAGCTGTTGTTGTTGCTTCGG
This sequence comes from Bacteroidales bacterium, assembly GCA_030611105.1. Taxonomy (GTDB): domain Bacteria; phylum Bacteroidota; class Bacteroidia; order Bacteroidales; family UBA12077; genus UBA12077. The sequence continues at coordinate 15,960 of JAUWQL010000066.1, read as the reverse complement.
GTATTGCAATCCAGAGGATAATGTAGATAATTAATCCGGAACCCATTCCTAAAGAAATTAAGATGAAAAGAATTCTGAATAAAATTGGATCGGTATTAAAGTAAGCACTTAAACCACCACAAACGCCACCAAGAATTCTATTATCCGGATCGCGATATAATCTTTTTGTTGATTTATAGTTCATTCTTTCCCGCCTGCCGGACGGGCAGGTTCTTTTAGATTTCCAGCTTGCTGAATCGACAGGTTCTTTTTTAGTTTCTTCGTCCATAAAGTCTTCGGGTTCGCCCATAATTTTAATTACTTTCAAAACATCATCTTTCATAATTACATCTCTTTTTTGTCCTAATGTTTCGGCAAATAATTCAGAAAGGCGAGCTTCAATATCCGACATTATTTCGTTGCGTTCATCTTCACTTACAAATTGCTTTTCTACGGCAATTAAATAAGTGTTTAGCATTTCATATGCATCATCATCTATATGAAATACCAGTCCTCCCAGGTTTATTGTTATTGTTGTTTTCATCTTTTTTATTTTATAGTACTATTCAATGCATGCAAGATTACAATGCAAAGATATATAAAAATACTAGTACCATGCAACACATGGTAGTAAAAATATTACAATACACAGCTTAATCGACTGAAAATCAGTAATAAATTTTTTTATTATTTTTGATAAAAAATATTAAAAGATGAAAATACAGGGTTCTTTACTTAAAATGTCGACAGAATTAAACAATCCGGTTGATTATTTTTTGACGATGGATGATCAGAAAATTCATATGAACGATTTAATCAATAAAGATATTTCGATTACATGGTTAGATGAAATTCATTGCATCCGATGTGGCCGGAAAACTAATAAGTCGTTTCATCAGGGATATTGTTTTCCATGTTTCAGAACTGCTCCCGAAACTGACGTTTGTATTTTAAAACCCGAAATGTGTCGTGCTCATGAAGGTATTTCGCGTGATATGGGGTGGTCGAAAAATCATTGTTTGCAAGATCACATAGTATATCTTGCAATTTCAAGTGGATTAAAAGTAGGCGTTACCCGTTTATCTCAGGTACCAACACGTTGGATTGATCAGGGAGCTGGTTCTGCGATAAAAATAGCACAGGTTCCTAACCGGTATACAGCAGGAATTATCGAAGTAAATCTTAAAAAATATTTTGCCGATAAAACGAATTGGCGAAGGATGCTTACCAATAAAATTGATACAGAAACAAAATTACTGGAACAAAAAAGTAAGGCTAAAGAATTGGTAAAAAAGGAATTTGTTAAATATTTTATTGACGATGACAGGATTATCGAAATTAATTACCCGGTTTTAGAATATCCTGAAAAAGTAAATTCATTTTCTTTTGATAAGGATCAAAAAATTGAAGGGAAATTACTTGGAATTAAAGGGCAGTATTTAATTTTTAATGGTGGAATAGTTTTAAATATTCGAAAGCATAATGGATACCAAGTAGAAATAAGGTATTAATTTCCTACTTAACTATTATTGCTACAATAATTTAAACAATGTTCAAATATAGAGGTTACTTGTTTCTTGTTTGTGAAATTGTTTTAACGAGTAACAAAAGTACTCATGTTTATCCTTTAAAGTTTTATTGAGTTTAGAATTGGTTTTATGAGTAAACATCTACTCATCATCCTTTTCCATTTCTTTTTTAATTTCATCTTGAATATTTTGCAACTGGTTTTTCTTATTTACTTCGCGAAGTTTTTGTGCCGTTTTAGTAAAATATTGATGGTTTTTAATGAATTGATATTGCATTTGATTCCATTCAAGAATAGAATCAATTTTTTTACGCTCGTGATATTCTTTATAAAGGCTGATTGATACAGGTACAAAGTCGGCTCGTCCCAGATAATCTAAATCAGCATCACACATAATTTCTTCCAGTAAGTTTTTAGGTTCGGGAGGCATTTGTGTTACCAAAATCAATTGATTAATACGTTCAATTTGCTCTGCCGAATATTGATATTCAGGAAGGATTTTCTTAGCCAATTTAACACCTTCCTCTTCATGAGTATCATAATTTATAAGGTGTCCCATATCATGAAAAAGAGCGGCTGTTTTTAAAATTAATATTTCCTCATTGCTTATTTCTTCGGCACGACCTATAAGTTCGACCTCTGTAACAACATCAATGGTATGTTTTACATTATGATAGTATAAACTATCAGGTAGCCCGTCTTCCAGTTTACTTAATACAAACTCTTCCACATCATTGACACGTAACAATTGGAGATGTATGAAAAAATCTTCATTTGGAATCTGACTTTTTAAATCTAAAGATAAATGTGGCATAAACCCTTCAACGAAATACATGTCAATTTCTCCTTTATATTTTATCGGCATCTTACCCCTGTACTGGCATATAAAAAAATCTTTAATTAACATGTATGTATTTTCAGTAATGTTTATTTTTCCAGGTTCTCCTGAAGCTTCCATTCGACTGGCTGTATTCACTGTTCCTCCCCAAATATCGTATGATATTTTACTTTTACCTAATACTCCGGCAACAACAGGGCCCGTGTCAATACCAATTCTCAAATCCCAAATATGTTCAGAATCATCCTGGTTTTGTCTCTTTAACTCTTTCATGAAACTTTGCATTTCAATTGCTGCCAGAACCATTTCTACAGGATTTGTTCTGTTTTTAACAGGTATTCCTCCAGCACACATATATGCATCGCCAATTGTTTTAATTTTTTCGATATTATATTTTTCAACTACAGTGTCGAACTGAAGAAAAAATCTATCCAGCTCATCAATTAGAAGTTCTGAATCCATTTGTTCGGCGATCTTTGTAAATCCCTGGATGTCTGAAAACAACACCGTTACCATATTGTAATGATATGGCCCTGCTTTTCTTCCTGATTTTAATTCTTTTGCTGTTGTTTTTGGCAGAACTCTTTCTAGTAAATTGTCAGCTTTCTCTTTTTGTATAACAACTTCTTCGGTTCGCTCGTGTATAATATTTTCTAATCTAAATCGCTCACGTGCAAAATAATATGCTCTCCACTTACCTATTAAGATAAACAGTAGCAGTACTGAAATAATGTAGATAATAAATGCTGTTTTTGTTCTGTAGAAAGGAGGTTTTATCGAAAATTCATAGCTAATTTCTTCTGAAATAGTATCGAAAATATTTTTAGCTCTTAATCTAAATATATATTTGCCCTCGAAAAGATTTGTGTACTCTTTGAAATTTGATCCTGACCAGTTCGACCATCCGCCAGCTGGTGGATCAAATCCTTCCAGCTTATATTGATATAGAATTTGGTCTTCACTTTCATAATTTGGTGCTGAGAATTCAAATGCTACTGAATTCATGTCGAAAGCGAAGGGACTGTGAGATTTGTTCTCAGAACAAGATTTCCCGAAAGGTAACAGACAAATGACAGAATCTTTCCCAATGGCTATTTTATGTAAAATAGCTGAAAAAGGTTTATCAAAATGAATTTCCTGATTTAAATCAAGACGTATTAAACCTTCAAAACCTCCAAACCAAACTATTCCATTTTCATCAGGATGTATTGATGTAATAAAAAAATCTTTTATTCTGTTAAGCGGCAGGGGACGTAAAGTTTTTAGAGAATCATTTTTATAATTTTTAACCAAAGTTTTATTACGAGAATTGTTTTTGCCAATAATATTTAACCATAAATTATTCTGATTATCTTCAACAATCGGATAGACCCAATTTGTTTGGTTAACAAAGTCAATTCCAAGCAAAGTATCTTTGTAAAATTGTTGATTAGAATTATTAAATCTGTAAATACCCTGCGATGTAGAGAATAGAATCCCATCACTTATAGCATAAAGATTAATCCATTCAAGGTTTTGAGGCAGGATGTTTTTATTGTTATAATGTTTAAAGTTTAAATTTTTTGAATATTTCTCGAAAGGATCGATTTTGTATACTCCATTTTCATTACTTGACAACCATACCGTGCCATCTTGATCTTCAGCAATACTCATTATTTTGCCACTAATGCCGGTTATTCTTTTTTCGATAATGAGCATTCCTCCGGTATATCTTATGGCAGAAAATCCATCATTATATCCAAGAAAAATATAGGAAGGGTTCTTTTTTGAACGAAAAACACTTGTTATTTCATTTGCCTGGCGATTGTAAAAAAGGTATGCTTTTTTACCAACTATTTCATAAATCCCCTTTGAACATGAAACAAACAAGCGATTATTAAACTGATGAAAATCATAACAGATTGATTTTATTTCTTCAACTGCTTCGAAATTAGTGCAATCAAAACAGTTTTTACTTTTTTCATCATTAAAATAACCATAAACGCCGAGGGATGTTGCAACATATAGAATATTTTTGAATTTGATTACAGATTTAACATTTCCTTTTAATCCATGGTTTTTGCTAAAATAGCTGTATGGCGAAGGAATTTCTATTCTACTAATTCCCTGGTCGTGTAAAGCCCATAAGTTATTATTTTGATCTGCAAACAGATAATTAACCGACAAATTAAAAAGGCCGCTATGTCCATCAATTACAGATACTACTTCACCACTTTTATTAATTACTATAATACCGGATAGTGTAGTCCCGATTGCATAGTTACCATTATTTAATTCACAAGCTTTTGAGTAAACATTTTCTTCCAGAAAATTATCTGCATTTGTTTTAAATGGTTCAACCGAATAATTGTCAAACAAGAAAAAACCTCGATCTTTGGCAGTTTTGATAAGAATTTGCTTATTAAACGGCAGGATGTCTATTACATTCTTTTCCGCAAAAAACGAACTTCCAGGTAATAATTGAAATTCATTGTTTATTAATTTAAAGATTCCTTCACCTCTTTTTTCCAGGAAAATTTGATCGTGAATCTTAAAAAGTTCCAGTTCAACATTACTTGAATCTACAATTTCTATATATTCTCCGGTCCATTTAAAAAGTATTTTCCCATTACAAAAAAAGATATGGTTTTGATGTGAAAAAACTTGTTCTATTTGATTAAGAGTAGGCAATTCGGATTTAGAAGAATCAATTAGTGAAAAAAACCCGGGTTTGCCGGAATTATTATTAGAAATAAATCCAAAATCGTTAAACGTACCTACGTAAATAATACCATTGTTATCAATATCCATGTATGGGATCCCGGGAACCTTTATTATTTCCCAGAAATTACCATCATACTGAATAATACCATTGGTATTCCCAATATATGTTATTCCATTAAAATCCTGAATTATCGAAAAATTATTGTTATTAAAGCCATAATTGTTTAGAGTTATTCGTTGTATATATGGGCTGCCAATATTATTTTCGTAACTTTTTAAAGGAGAAAGGATTATAAAAATTACAAGTAATAAGGAAATTTTTTTTGTATTTTTACTAAAATTTATTTTAAAATACATATCTTGGTTTTTTGGAAGCAGACAACCTTAATTTTATAAGTTGTAAGATAAGAATTTTTTTTATTTGATAACATTGATTTAAAATAAAATATACCTGTTTATGAAAGACGATAATCATATTATTTTAATTCCCTGGGACTTTACACCTGTTGCCGAATGTGCATTGCAGCATGGTTTTAAATTTGCCGAAAAGGCAAAAAGCAAAAAAATTGTTTTGATTCATATTATAAAAAGTGAAAAAGAATACGATGAGGCTGTAGAAAAGCTAAAACAGGTTGTAAGTGAAAATCAAGGCAAAAACGGTTTAGAAATAGAAGCTCTTGTTCGTAAAGGAAGTATTTTTACTACGATTAGTGAGGTTGCAACCGAGATTAATTCAGAATTAGTTATAATGGGAACTCACGGATTACGTGGAATGCAAAAGCTTACCGGGAGTTGGGCGTTGAAAGTAATTATTAACTCGAAAGTTCCTTTTGTTGTAATTCAGGAACCCCCAAACGAAACTGATCTAAAAGACATAGTATTTCCTCTTGATTTTAAAAAAGAAAGTAAAGAAATGCTTAATTGGGTAAATTATTTACACAAATATTTTAGTCCGAAATTTCATATAATAAAACCAAATACTACTGATGTTGGGTTTATAAAAAGAATAAAAGCGAATATTGCTTTCTCAAGAAAATTTATGGATGGTAAAGGTATTGATTACGAAATACACACCGCCGAAGGGAAAAAAAGTTTTCCTGTGGAAATTATGGATTATGGGATAGACATTAATGCCGATCTTATATTGATACTTTCGACAAAAAACATTGGTTTAGCAGACTATGTTTTGGGAGCCCACGAGCAATATGTAATTGCAAACAGCTCTAAGATTCCTGTTATGGTTGTTAATCCTCGTGACGATTTAATAAAACTGGAAGCTTATTATTAAAAAAGACATTTATTTAATAAACATATGTGGATGGCTAATTATGTCATCCACTTTTTTTGAAATTAATATGGAATTAGTATTTGCAACAAACAATCGACATAAATTAGAAGAAATCCAAAATTTGCTTGGTAATAAGATTAAGTTATTAAGTCTGAAAGACATATCGTTTTTTGAAGAAATTCCTGAGGATTATGATACGCTTAAGGAAAATGCACAACAAAAAGCCCGGTATATTTATGATAGATACAAACTCAATTGTTTCGCCGATGATACAGGATTGGAAATAGATTACCTGAATGGTGCTCCCGGAGTTTTATCTGCTCGTTATGCCGGAGAATCTTGTTCCTTTGAAGACAATATCGTAAAAACATTAAAAGAACTTGATGGTGCAGAAAATCGAAAGGCAAGATTTAGAACTGTTATATCTTTGATTCTTGATGGTAAAGAACATTATTTTGAAGGAGCAGTTGATGGAAATATTCTTACAGAGAAACATGGAGTTGGCGGCTTTGGTTATGATCCAATTTTCAGACCTTTAGGTTTCGATAAATCATTTGCTGAAATGGATATGGACGAGAAAAATAAGATAAGTCATAGAGCCAGGGCTGCGCAAAAGCTGGTCGATTTTTTATTAGATAGGTAATTCTGCAATATTTTTTTTATAAATGGGTTATTAAAGTAAAATTCTTTAGATGAAAAAGAACCTTGCTATCCTGATAATATTTATTACTGTTTTTTTAGGGTCTGTAAAAGCACAAATTGGTGTTGGCGAATGGCGCGACCATTTGCCATTTTCTTATTCAATAGCTGTTACACAATCTCCAACTAAAGTTTTTGTGGCTTCAGAAAATGGAGTTTTCTCATATAGCAAAAGAAATCAAAATATAGAAAAGCTTACCAAGGTAAATATTCTTTCAGATATTGGCATTTCTTCAATTGCTTATTCTGACGAAAATGAAGTTTTGTTTGTGGGTTATTCAAACGGGAATATCGATTTAATTTTTGAAAGCGAAGTATTTAACCTGTCAGATATTAAACGGGAAATGATTAGCGGAAGTAAATCCATAAATCATATATTATTTATTGATGAATACGCATATCTTTCTTGCGGCTTTGGAATTGTTGTTATAAATATTGAAAAAAGGGAAGTAAGGGAAACATATTATATTGGCGACTTAGGAAGCTTTGTGCATGTTAATCAATTAGTTCTGAGTAATGATTTTTTATATGCAGCAACAAACGAAGGTGTTTATGTTGCAGATTTTACAAACCCTAATCTTGTTAATTATTCTAATTGGCAATTAATAACTGATATTCCAGATTATACTTCGAAATTTAATTCTATATATGTAAATGATGGCAAGATACTGGTTAACCAGGTTAATGAATTGTCTAATGATATAATGTATTCTTACGATGGTGGATTATGGTCCAGTTTTATTAACGATTATAATTCTATACGTGAAATAAAAAATGCAAACTCATCTGTACTGGTAGTCACAAATAGAAATATTTTGATTTATAATACAAATTTTGTTTTTCAGGATTCAATATCACGAACCGAGATTCCAAATTTTAATCCCTACGATGTTGTTTTAAGCGAGGACAATATATATTGGATTGCTGATAAAGGGAAGGGCTTAGTAAAGTATCAGGCTGGTAACACTGAGGAAATAATGCCAAATGCTCCTTATTTAGCAGATGCTTTTTCCATTGATATTGATAACAACAGAGTTTTGGTTACTGCCGGAGGATTAACACCTGCCTGGGGTAACGCATTTCTTAACGGAGCTGTATTTTCATTCGAGAAAGAACAATGGCGAACAATGATTAATTATAATGCTCCGGATTATATTACAATAAAAATTGACCCTTATAATAGTGATCATTTTTTTGCCGGGAGTTGGGGTGGCGGACTAATCGAATATAGAAATAATGAGATAGTTGAAACATACAAAGAAGGAAATAGTAGTTTGCAAACAATTATTCCGGGAGCAGATTTTTATCGTATAGGAGGCATTGCTTTTGATAATGATAATAATTTATGGGTAACTAATTCAGACGTTGAAAACCCTATTTCCGTAAAGAAAATAAATATTACAGGTAAGGAGGCCTGGAAAAGTTTTAATTACGATGAAAAAATAAGCAATATTCGGATTGGCAATATAATAGTAACAGAGAATGATCACAAATGGGTGATATTGCCGACAGGAAATGGTTTGTTTGTTTTTGATAATAATCAAACAATTGATAACGAAAATGACGATTTGTTTAAGAAACTGAGCGTTGTTGATGAAAATGGGAAAATAATTTCTAATAACGTGTACTCAATTGCAGAAGATCTTGATGGCGATATTTGGGTTGGAACAGATCAGGGAATTGTAGTTTATTATTATCCTGAAAATGTTTTCGAAGATTCTGATTTTCATGCGCAACGAATAATCCTTACAATTGGTGATGTCACTCAATATCTTTTAAATACAGAAGTAATTACATCAATTGCAATTGATGGAGCTAATAGAAAATGGTTAGGAACCCAAAGTTCCGGGGTTTATCTTGTTTCAAAAGATGGAACTGAGGAAATAAATCATTTTACCGAAGGAAATAGTCCATTACTATCTAACCGGATTAATGACATTGGAATTAATCACGAGACCGGTGAAATATTTTTTGCAACAGATAAAGGATTGATTTCTTATCGAGGTTCGGCCACAATGGGTAGTGATGAGTTTCGGGATGTATATGTTTATCCTAATCCTGTTCGCGAAAATTACGATGGAGATATTACCATAAGAGGACTAGTTTCTGATGTTAATGTTAAGATAACCGATATAAGTGGAAATATTGTTTACGAAACTACAGCCGAAGGAGGACAGGCAACATGGAATGGTAAAAACTTTTCAGGGAGCAGAGTTAGCACGGGAGTTTACTTGGTATTCTGTTCAAACGAGGATGGTTCAAAAACTCATATTACGAAGCTGCTTTTCATCAAATAATTTTATTAGTCATTACGAGCAAAGCGAAGTAATCTGATGCCTTACGGCCAAACATAAAAAGATAGCTTCGCTTTGCTCGCTATGACTGCTACGGATTTATTTTTAAACTACCCCATGTATTTTTAATATCAACGCTAATATTAGTTTCAGGAGTTTGTTCTTTGCTATTAATCATAATAGATCTTACGCCAACTTGTTCCTTCAAATAATCCGATAATTCTTTATAAGTAACATCTCCTTTGGTATCCTGAAGCTTCTTAAGCAAAAAATAAGTGAACATTCCATGTTGTTTATCTTTATATGGCAATGATGATTGATCACCGCTACTTGCTGCGAAAACAACCATATTACCTCTAAAAATATTTTCTTTGGGTTTAACTTTTACACCACGTGCCGCAACTAATCCTTGATTACGTGCCCCACCACTGAAGCAGGCATCTAAAAACACGGTAACTCGCACGGATGGATATTCAGTTAACTTGGCGTAAACGTCACTAAGTTTTAATGCAAAATCAACAAGATCAGAACCACTCACATCTACAGGGATTAAATAAGGTTCTTGTGTTTTTTCATCGGGAAAACCATGTCCTGCATAATAAAAGAAAATTTCAGCTTTTCCTTTAGTAACATTTGTAATCATGTTAATTTTATTTAGATCACGACGCATTTGTATAGCCCTTGCATTTGTACTGAAAATGATATTTTCTTCAGGAATACCCAATACATGAATAGCGTATTGTTTAAATATTTCGGCATCGTGTTCAGCAAAATCCACATCTGATTCAGACCTTAAGTTTGTTTGGTATGAACTGTAATCTTCATTACCAAATATTAAAGCATACCTGTTTTGATAAGTTTTTAATCCCATAGCTTTAATCTGATCAACATCAATAATCGCGGGAGCGACTACAACCGGAGTTGAATATGTAGTGACAGGAGCTGTATATTGAGTTTTTACAGGTTCGGTTTTTGTCTGTACAGTAGTTTCGACTACATATGGAGTAGGTTTCTTCTCTGTATAAGTTTTCTGAACGAATTGTGTGCCGGTAATCCCCAGATTAGATATATCCCAAACATTTAAATCATAAGTAAAATCTGATGTAATAATTCTTTTTCCATCCGGACTAAAATTAGCGGCTATTACTTTATCTCTTTGCCTTTCGGAGGCATGGAGCATTTTCCCGGTTTTAACTTCCCAGAGAATAAAGAACTTGTCGTATCCTCCACTTAATAAATATTGGCCATCACCACTAAAAGTAATGTATTGTAATATGTGTTTATGTCCAAGAAGGCTTTTTTGTAAAATCCCATTTTTCCAAATATTTATTTTTTTATCATCACCACCACTTGCCAGTATTTGTCCATTAGGACTATATGCTACATTTCTAACCCAACCATGGTGTGCCTTTGGTATTGTCCGAATTTCATTACCTCCGGGAATATTCCATTCTTTTATAGTTTGATCTGCACCACACGATGCTAGTTTTTTCCCGTCAGGACTAAATGTAACTGACGAAACCTGGTCGCGATGACCTTTCAAATCACGAATAAAAATACCTTGATTTAAATCCCAAAGTTTTACCATTTTATCAATACTTCCTGTAGCAATATATCTTCCATCAGGACTAATATCTAAAGAAAGAATATGATCGCGATGACCTTTCATTTCGCGAACCATATTACCCGTTTTATAATCCCAAACCCGAACTCGTTCGGTACGACCCGCTGAAACCAGATATCGGGCATCGGGAGTAAATTTTAGAGCTAAAGGCCAGTCACGGTTAATAAGTTCGTTTATAATATTTCCGGTTTGTGCATCCCATATTATAATTTTGTCGTCAACACCTCCCGTTGCAATATATTTCCCATCAGGGCTATATGCCGAACAAAGAATCTTATGCCCTCGTTTAATAAAAGTTGTAGATTTATTTATCTGGGCTACACTTGTTATAGAAAACAAGATTAATATGCTTAGACTTAGTATTTTTGTTTTCATATTACATGAATATTTAAGTTCTTTTCAATCAAAAAGTTATATAAAACAGTGTTAAGGTTAAACAAAAGTGCAAATAATATACCACTTTTTAATCCCGAAGTCAAGTTTATTTGATTAAATTTCATTTATTGGTGATTATCAGCAAGGAAGGAGCTGGTTAATATTTTATTTTTTTTAATCAAAATTTAAGCAAAAGATTAGATATTTTTGTATTGAACTTGCCTGACGGTAGGCCAATGTCAATTAGTTAAGGTTTAAATAATTTAATAGATTCCTGCTTTCGCAGGAATGATAGGTAGAAGTGCCTTTTTACAACTCCTGTCATTCCGCACTTGATGCGGAATCTGTTAACTTATTGACATTAGACGGTAGGCAGTAAGTGAATATTAGATGCTGTATAAAACCAGGGGAATAGTTTTAAATCATATTAAATATTCCGAAACAAGTATAATTGCGACTATTTACACAGAAAGTTTTGGCAGACAATCATACATAATAAATGGAGTTAGAAGTAAGAAAGCTAAGATTAAAGCGAATATCTTTCAGCCTCTTTTCCTGCTAAATATGGAGGTTTATCATAAACCAAAAAGAGATCTCCAGAGGGTTAAAGAAATTCAAAACGCATTTGTTTTTAGTAACTTGCCTTATGATTTGAGGAAAAGCACTTTAGCCATATTTATTGCTGAGATTTTATATAAAACCATTCAGGAGCAAGAACCAAATCATGAACTTTTCGAATATTTGTTTAATTCTATTCAATTGCTTGATTTAAAAGAAAAGGGATTGTCCGGTTTCCATATTTATTTTCTTATTCATTTAACAAAGTACCTGGGTTTCTTCCCAAACAATAATTACTCCGAAACAGATTGCTATTTCGATTTAAAAGCAGGTAGTTTTAAGCAAATAAAACCTATGCATCTTTTTTATTTAGATAAAGATCAGAGCATGATTTTTAACCAGATGCTTAAATTTTCCGGGGATCAACACGAGAACTTAAGAATGAATTATAAAGAACGAATTCAACTGTTAGAAAAAATTCTTGAATATTATTTTTTACATATTGAAGGTATAAAAAGCATTAAATCTCTGGATGTTTTTAAAGAGGTTTTTCATTAATCAACAAATTTTATTAAATCATATTTTATTATTTATTAATAAAACCAAATATTGATTATATTTGGTTTTGTGTTTTTACTAATTATTTTAACGGTCTGATGCAAATTATTAGCTCAATAGTAACCTGGCTTAATTTTAAACGATTATATCAAATCGATTTATTCAAAAAATTTCCTTACGACGCCCAACGTGAGGTGCTTTTTAATTTAACAGACATATCTAAAAAGACAGAATTTGGAGAAAAATATGATTTTAAATCAATAGATAGTATAGAAAAATTTCAGGAAAGAGTACCCGTACATTCGTATGAAGATTTTAAACCCTATATCGATCGGTTATTAAAAGGTGAACAAAATATATTATGGCCAACAGATATAAAATGGTTTGCAAAATCTTCCGGTACAACAAATGACAAAAGCAAGTTTATTCCGGTTTCCAGGGAAACCCTTGAAGACGTACATTTCCGGGGAGGGAAAGATGTTCTGGCTTTATATACAAACAATTACCCGGAAACAGGTTTATTTAAAGGAAAAGGATTAACTCTCGGAGGTAGTCACGAGATAAATAAGATAAATAATGAATCTTTTTACGGTGATTTATCGGCAATTTTAATTGAGAATCTTCCATTCTGGACATATTTTATTAGAACTCCAAACCAGGAAATAGCTCTTATGAGCGAGTGGGAAGAGAAACTGGATAAAATTGCCAGTGCAACACTTAAAGAAAATGTAACAAATATAGCGGGTGTTCCTTCGTGGATGCTTGTTTTAATTAAATATATTCTCGATTTAACAGGCAAGGACAATCTTTTAGAAGTTTGGCCAAATCTGGAACTGTTTATTCATGGAGGAGTAAGCTTTGAGCCATATCGCGAACAATTTCAAAAGCTTATTCCTGGTTCAAAAATGAATTATCTTGAAACCTACAATGCTTCGGAAGGATTTTTTGCAATTCAAGATTCCCCGGCACAAAACGATATGCTTTTAATGCTTGATTATGGAATTTTTTATGAATTTATTCCTGTGGAAGAAGTTGACAAACCAAATCCTAAAATATTACATATCGACGATGTGGAGCTTTATAAAAATTATGCGATTGTAATTTCAACAAATTCCGGATTGTGGCGATATCTTATTGGTGACACTGTTACTTTTACATCATTATATCCACATAAAATAAAGATTAGTGGTCGCACAAAACACTTTATTAATGCCTTTGGCGAAGAAGTGATAATTGATAACGCCGAAAAAGCTTTAAAGGAGGCTACTGCTCAAACGGGAGCATTAATTAGAGACTATACTGCAGCACCTGTTTTTATGGATGAAGGAAGAAAAGGAGGGCACCAATGGCTAATAGAGTTCGAGAAAATGCCGGGCGACATTAATAAGTTTATTGATATTCTGGATATTACTTTACAAAAAGTAAATTCCGATTATGAAGCAAAGCGCTACAAAAATATTAACCTTGATAAGCTTGTGGTTACCGTAGCAAAAGAAAAATTGTTTTATAAGTGGTTAAAATCGAAAGGGAAAATTGGTGGTCAGAATAAAGTTCCCCGGCTTGCAAATAATCGTGAGTATATTGATGAATTGTTAATGCTTAACCAAAAAATATAATTTGCACCTATGCTTATATCCTTTATCCTACCCATATTTGTTAGTATAATTTTCTTGGTTTCACAGCCGGGATATGTTCTCGAAAAAGAACTGGATTATAAAGCCGACTTTTTTACAAGCGACCAGTTAGGCAATTTGTATATTATTAAAAATACAGAATTAAAAAAAGTTGATTTCGAAAATAATCAGGAAAAAAATTATAGTAATTCTCTATTTGGCAAAATTAGTACTGTTGATGTTTCAGATCCTTTCAAAACACTTTTATTTTATAAAGATTTTAATAAAATCGTTTTTCTTGACAAAAATCTTTCAGAGATTATTAGCCCTATTATACTGGATGATTTGGGATACTATAATGTTTTGTCGGTATGTCAATCTGTTAATGGAGGATTTTGGTTATTTGATCAAAGTTTAAGTCAGTTGGTATATATCGATAAAAACCTGAACACTGTTAAGAAAAGCTCTCAACTGTCTGATTTGCCTGATCAAAATAGTGAGCAAAAGCAGGTTTTCATGCTGGAAAAAAATGACTATATTTATCTGGGCATTAACGGAGAAGGAGTCTTGTTATTTGACAATTATGGCACGTATTTAAAGACTTTCCCTTTATTAAACAGTGGTGTATTCCAGGTAAGTAATGGAATAATATCTTATTATAAAGAGGGGAAATTGTATTTTTATAATACAAATAATTTTACTGAAAATCATATTACATTACCAAAACATGATTGTATACAGGTAAGGATTGAAAATAAAAGGTTATTTATGCAAACCAAAGAAAAAATATTTATTTATCAATGGAATAATTTTTAGAGGATTTTGTAGTGAAAAAGGAAAGAACAAAAAAAGATGAAAGTTTAAAAAGAATACATCGCAAATCAATATTATTTAACAAAAGAGAAATACAGGCAATTGAGCATTATTGCAAAAAATATAAAATTAAGAACAAATCGAAGTTTATGCGGGAGATGATAATAACATCGATACTTAAAAAATTCGATGAAGATTATCCCTCGTTATTCGAAATGAAACCTACTTTATTTAATCAGAATTTGAAAAGAAAAATTTAGGATATGACAAAAGATAATTCAAATGAAGCAATGCATATAGCCATTGCCGGTAATATCGGTTCGGGTAAAACCACATTAGCGGGTTTATTGTCAAAGCATTACAATTGGGATGCACATTACGAGGATGTTGATGATAATCCATACTTAAACGATTTTTACGAAGACATGCAACGCTGGTCGTTTAACTTACAGGTATATTTTTTAAATAGTCGTTTAAACCAGATTTTGAGTATCAGGAAATCGGGTAAAACAGTTATTCAGGACCGAACAATATATGAGGATGCATATATTTTTGCTCCAAACCTTCATTCAATGGGCTTAATGTCGACTCGTGATTTTGAAAATTATTTTACGCTTTTCAATTTAATGACCTCATTAATTCAACCGCCGGATGTTTTAATTTACCTTAGAGCAACAGTTCCTACGCTAGTTAACCAGATTCAAATGCGAGGAAGAGAATACGAAAATTCGATTAGGTTAGATTATCTGAAAAGATTAAACGAGAGATACGAGGCATGGATCAGTTCCTATAATTTAGGTAAATTATTGATTGTAGATGTTGATAATCTGAACTTTACCGAAGTAAAAGAAGATTTAAGAAGCGTAATCAATAAAATTGACGCAGAGATTCACGGATTATTCTAAAAAATATTGTTCGGAAATAAAATTTAGAATGATTATAAATAAACATCTGTTTATTTGTTATACCTAACGATTAAGAATAAATCATTTATCGAATACCTATAAATGATTCGAAAATTCAATTAGTAAGTGCAACAGATTAGATAATAATTGAAGGTAATGGGGCATGCCCCATTACCTTCGCAAAA